>JANPGU010000208.1:0-8682 GCA_031424095.1 Gammaproteobacteria bacterium | reverse complement strand
GCGCTATCGGGGCCCCTGCCCTGCCTCGCAGATCATGGTCTGCGCCTTCTATTTGTTCTCCGCCGGCTTGCTGGGCATGGCGGGGGGGGGGCAATCCTTTCTCTCCGCCGCCCGGGCGGGGGGTATCAACACACGACTCTGGGTCAAGGACAACCGCCTGCAGGCCGCCATCCTGTTTGGCGATACGCGCAACTCAGGCTGGTACGCCGAGCTGATCGAGAATCAGCGTGATGTCTCGGCGCTGCGCGAAGCGCTGCTGCTGGGCGAGCCACCCGCAACAGAATCCGCCGCATGACCGTGACCCGTACCACCTGTCCCTATTGCGGCGTGGGCTGCGGCGTGCTCGCGCGCCGAGCCGACGATGGACGCATCTCGGTCAGTGGCGATCCGGATCATCCGGCCAATCGCGGTCGCCTCTGCTCGAAGGGCACGGCACTGGCCGCGACACTGGGGGGCAGGGGTCGGCTGCTGCAGCCCGAAGTGGATGGGGCGCGCGTCGACTGGGATACCGCCCTGGATGCCGTGGCGCAGCGGCTGCGTGCCTGCATCGACACGCATGGACCTGAATCCGTCGCGCTGTATGTATCCGGTCAGTTGCTGACCGAGGATTACTACGTCGCCAACAAGCTGATGAAGGGATACATCGGCACGGCCAATATCGACACGAATTCGCGGCTGTGCATGTCGTCTGCGGTAAGCGGCCACGTGCGCGCCTTCGGCGAAGACGTGGTCCCCGTTGAATACTCCGATCTTGATGCTGCGGACCTGATCGTGCTGGTCGGCTCCAATCTCGCCTGGTGCCATCCGGTGCTGATGCAGCGCATCCTGGCCCTGCGCGAGCAGCGCCCCGCATTGCAGCTGGTGGTGATCGATCCGCGCCGCACCGCGACCTCCGAAGCTGCGGACCTGCATCTGCCGCTGCGCAGTGGCAGCGATGTCATGCTCTTCAACGGCCTGCTGGTGTGGCTGGCGGTGCAGGGGCGCGTAGATGAGCCCTGGGTTGCTGCCCACACTACCGGGTTGGACAAAACGCTCAGCGTCGCCCGCGCCGCCAGCACCGACATCGCCGCCACGGCACAGGCCTGCGGCCTCGATGCCGCGCTGGTGGAACAGTTCTTCGCAATGTTTGCCCGCACCGAGCGGGTAGTGACCATGTTCTCGCAGGGTGTCAACCAGTCATCGGTGGGTGCGGACAAGGTCAACAGCATCATCAACTGCCATCTGCTCACCGGCCGCATTGGTCGCGCCGGCATGGGACCGTTCTCGGTCACGGGCCAGCCCAACGCCATGGGCGGGCGCGAAGTCGGCGGTCTTGCCACGCAGCTGGCCGCGCATCTGACCCTCGACAACGCCGCGCATCGCGACGCTGTACAGCAGTTCTGGCAATCGCCGCTGGTCGCGGAACGTCCAGGCTACAAGGCCACCGAACTGTTCGAGGCGATCGACGCAGGTCACATCAAGGCGATCTGGATCATGGCCACCAATCCGGTGGTGAGCATGCCCGATGCCGACGTCGTGAAGCGCGCGCTGGCGCGCTGTCCGCTCGTCATCGTCTCGGATTGCGTGAATGCCAACGACACTCTGCCGTTTGCGCACATCAAGCTGCCGGCGGCTGCGTGGGCAGAAAAGGATGGCACGGTCACGAATTCCGACCGGCACATTTCGCGGCAGCGGGCGTTCCTGGCGCTGCCCGCGCTGGCGCAACCTGACTGGTGGATCATCTGCCAGGTCGCACGCCGGCTCGGGTTCGCAAGTGGCTTCAGCTTTGATGGCCCTGCTGCCATATTCGATGAACATGCGCGCATGACGGCGCTGTCGCGCCAGTTCGGATTGCAGCTTGACCTGCAGGGAGTCAGTGGCCTGAGCGTCAGCCAGTACGATGTACTGGACGCTGTGCAGTGGCCGGTAGCCGCGCGGGGCATGCGCGCGCCCCGGCCCTTTGCCGATGGCAGATTCTCCACCGCGGATGGCAGGGCGCGTTTCATGCCGGTCACTGCGCGCGGACCGCGGCATGCGACCACGCCGGAGTATCCATTGATCCTCAATACCGGTCGCATCCGCGATCAGTGGCACACGATGACGCGCACAGCGCGCGCGCCCGCGCTCAATGCGCATGAGCCGGAACCGTATGTCGACGCGAATCCCGTCGATTTTGCCGCGGCCGGAATTGCACCGGGCAGCCTGCTGCGCGTGGTGACGCGCTGGGGCAGCGCGCTGGCCCGCGCGCGTGCCAGCGGTGATCTGCCGGCCGGCATGATCTTCATGCCCATCCACTGGAATGACCAGTTCGCACGCGAGGCGCGCGTGGGGGCCACCGTGAATCCGGTCGTGGATCCATTGTCGGGCGAGCCGGAGTTCAAGCACACACCGGTGCGCCTGGAGGCCGTGGTTACGCAGTGGGAGGGCTTCCTGCTGTCGCGACAGCGCGTGGCGGCTCCCGATGCCCTCTGGTGGGCGTATTCGCCGGGCGACGCCGTGCACCGGCTGGAGTTTGCGGGCCAGGGAAGCGCACGCCCGGATGCCACATGGCTGCAGCAGGCATTGCCTGACCATGCGCAGGCAGACTGGATCGAGTTCGAGGATGGCGCGACCGGCACCTACCGCGCGGCCTTGCTGTTGAATGGGCGCCTCGAGGCCTGTCTGATGGTCAATGCGCAGGGCGCCTTGCCGGGCCGAAGCTGGCTGCTGTCCTTGTTCGCCCAGCCCCAGCTTGATCCCGCCGACCGACGCTGCATCCTGCTGGGCAAGCGGCTCGATGGCATCGATCCGGGTCCGACGGTGTGCGCCTGCTTTGCCGTCGGAGCCAATGTGATCCGCGGTGCAATCCAGGCAGGCTGCGCAACGGTTGAAGCGGTAGGCAGGAAGCTGAAGGCCGGCACCAACTGTGGTTCGTGCCGACCGGAGATCGCAAAGCTGATCGCGACCAGCCCGGCGCAGGAGATTCAGCCACCGCTGCGGATCAGTGCTGCGCTTCGCGGCTGACCCGCGTCGATAGGAAGACGAGCAGCGGCATCAACAGGGCCCAGCCCGCGGCATGCAGCGCCACGGCAGCGCTGGGGTCCGGTAGCGCAAGCGCGCCCAGTCGCGCACCGGCCAGATAGGACAATGGCGCGCCGATGGCGCCGAGCAGCGCGGCCGCTACCCAGCGACCATGCAGAAAGCGCAGGGAGATATTCAGCGTGGTTGCGAACATCGGCCACATGGTGAAAATCCACCAGGGCGCGATAGCGCCATCGGCGTTATAGCGTATCCAGCCCGTGGCCTGCGCAGCGGTTTCCCAGGCCAGACCAATGCCAAGCGCGATGACGGCCAGTACCAGTTCGGCGCCGCGATGCCGGGACATCGCCAGATGCAGCAGCACGACGCCAAGCGCCAGCGGCGGGCCCACCCAGGCGGCGCCATGGGCGGCGCCCAGCACGCAGGCGAACCAGCCTGCCTGCATGGCGCCGAAATTAATCCAGGTACGAAGCGTGGATGACATGCAGACCTCTGCCGGATCACTCCGGCACTGGCGACTAACGCGGTTTGATCGGGCAATATCGCCCGACCGCATACAGGGACGCAAACATGCACATGGGCAGGCAGGTTCTGGTGGTGATTTCGGTCCTGGCAGTGGTGGGGCAATCCGTCGCGGCAGAGCTCAATGACTTTGAACAGGCATCGGCGCGCGTCGCGGCGCGGGCCAAGGCGGGTCCGGCAAGCCCGCGCCGTGCCCGCAACGTGATCCTGTTCATTGGCGATGGCATGGGCATCTCCACCATCACGGCCTCACGCATTCTTGAAGGGCAGCGCAAAGGGCAGTCGGGCGAAGACAATCGGCTCAGCTTCGAGGAGTTCCCGAACAGCGCGCTGGTGCGAACCTTCTCTGCCAATCAGCAGACTGCCGATTCCGCGCCGACGGCTACTGCGATGGTCACTGGCTGGCATGCCAACGACGGCGCTCTCTCGGTGGGTCCGGCGCTGGGCGAGAACGAGAGCGATGCCGCAATCGTTGCGCGTCATACGCTGCGCACAGTGCTGGAGGAGGCCGAAGGCCGCGGCCTTTCCACGGGCATCGTCACCACGACGCGTATTACCCATGCAACGCCGGCTTCGAACTATGCACACACGCCCAATCGCGACTGGGAATACGCGGGGCAGATGCCGCCCACTGCCACGTTGCCGGATATCGCCGCGCAACTGCTGCAACACCAGAAGACCGGCAACGGGCTCGAGGTGGTGCTCGGTGGCGGTCGCGAAGTGATGATGGACACTGGCAGCACGGATCCGGAGTACCCGGCGCTCAAGGGACGCCGTCGCGACGGCCGCAATCTCATCACCGAATGGCTGGCTGCGCAGCCCGGTGCTCAATACGTATGGAGGCGCGACGACCTGCTCAAGGTGGATACAGGCAAGGTTTCGCACCTGCTGGGTCTGTTCGAGCCATCGCATATGCGCTACGACACGGATCGCAGCAGGGATCCGGGCGGCGAACCATCGCTTGCGGAAATGACCACGAGGGCGATCGAAGTGCTGCGCAAGAACAGCAAGGGCTACTATCTCATGGTGGAAGGCGGGCGCATCGATCATGCCCATCATGCAGGCAATGCCTATCGCGCCCTGACCGATACCATAGCCTTTTCGGATGCCGTGCGCGCCGCTGCAGAGATGACCGATGCGCGCGACACGCTGATCCTGGTGACTGCGGATCACAGTCATGTCATGACGATATCCGGCTATCCGGCACGGGGCAATCCGATCCTGGGTCTGGTGAAGGGGCCAGGGGCCAGTGGTCCGACACTCGATGCTGGCGGCCGGCCCTATGCCACGATTTCCTATGCCAATGGGCCCGGATTTGCGATTCGTGACGGCGGTGTGGACGATGGCCCGGCGCGCGCAGTGGCGGAAGGCCGCAGCCAGAATCTCGCCGACGTAGACACTATGGCACCGGAATATCACCAGCAGTCGCTGGTTGGAACACGCGCAGAAACGCATGGCGGTGAGGATGTGGCGCTCTATGCGCGCGGTCCAGGTGCTGACGTGGTCCGCGGTGGCATCAACCAGAACGAGATCTACCACATCATGCGCCGCGCATTCGGGTACTGAGCTGCTCGCGCAGCTTCAGGACCCGAACGGCGTCACCCCGCAGCGCTATTGCGCGGCAGGCTTCGGCGCCGCCACTGGCATTGCGGCCGGCGCGGCTTCCTGCTTGACGACGCGGGACTTGAAGCGCCAGCCCGCTGCGATCTTGACCAGCACATCACTGTAAGTCACGAAGCCAGCCATGGACACCGGCTTGGTCGACAGGTCGACCAGGATGGTTGATACCGTGCCGGTGGCGCCTTCTGCGCTCGGTGTTACTACCAGATCGGCCGAGAAATGCCGGCGCGCCGCGCCATTCATGGCCGGATTCGTGCGCCATGTGTTGACGAAGCCCTTGAGGGCTTCCGTGCCTTTGAAGCTGCCGGCGAACACACCATCGGGCGTGAACGTCGCGGCCCAGCCTTCGGCATCACCGTGATCGATGGCCGTGTTGTAGCGCGCATAGAGCTGCTGGATCGCGATGTTGTCTGCAGTGGTGAGCTCTGCAGCCATCAGCACCGGGCTGGGCGCGCTCATCACTGCGGCGAGCATCAAGGCCCGCATGACATTCGAAAACTTTCCCCGTTGCATTTGTTTCTCCATTATTTGTTCGGCTATCGCAACTTTAACTGTGTTGAATCGGCGCGCGAATGCTATGATCGCGAAGCACCATCGTCACGGATTCCGACTGAGGTTGCGATCCTTAGCATGACGTATATCGAACTGCCTCGCGCGGTTGAGGCCTATTTTGCTTTTGCCGAATTACCGGCAACCGAGCGCGGCAGGCACTTCACCATCACATTCAGCTATTTCGAAGCCGGACGCCTCGATCGGCTGCAGTGGTGGTGGCAGGTCAGCAGGGCGCAGGAGCGTGCAGGCGATGGGATGGTGCAGAGTCTGCGGCAGGAAGCCATCCTGCGTTTCAAGCAGCACATTGAACGCTGGCTGGTGAACAGTCGCCGCTGCCTGAGAGGTGGCGAACCCTTTCCGCAGCTCGAGGCCCTGGCGGCTGTCGACGAGCCGGCCACTGAAAGCCAGCCGCCCGCCGAAACCAGCAAGGAATCCGGTTACGTCGAGACCGTGCGCGAATACGGGCGCATAGCCGCCGGCAGATAGCCCGCAATACCTGCAGCCAGCAGCACATAGTAAGCCCTGAAGTCAGGGTGCAACTCATGCATCGGCTCAGGCGTTGTAGGCGAGCTTCAGCCCTGGCCGCGGCCAGCGTGTGCGATACAGGTGCCCGGTGCTGGCGCAGGTAACCCAGACATCGCGCATGTCCTTGCCGCCGAAGCACAGGTTCGTGGTGATGGGATCGTTGAACCGCACCTGCGTATACCTGCCGTTCTGCGGATTGAAAGTGGTGATGCCGGAATTGAACAGGGTGGCCACGCAGACATTGCCATTGGCTTCCACTGCCAGGCTGTCCAGCCATTGATAACCGGGCAGGGTGGCGACCACACGTCCTGCTGCGCCCGAGGACAGCGCGCTTTGCGGCGCCATGACGCCCGGGCTGGTGAGATCGAAGGCATACAGCCGGCCGACCATGCAGTCGGTCATGTAGACCTGTCGGCCGTCCGGCGCAAGGCCCACGCCATTGGGCGAGATCAACTCACTGCGCCAGCGCATGATCTTCGAGCCATCTGCTTTCGCGTAGTACAGCGCACCGAGCCGGCGGACCTCGCCATCGGACTGGCCGTAGCAGGTGAACCAGAAGCCTCCACTGGAATCGAACACCAGATCATTCGGACTGTTGAGCGGCAGTCCATCGCAGGCGTCATAGAGCGTCGCGGATGCGCCAGTCGCAAGGTCCACGCGCTGGATCGAACCACCTCGGTAATAGGCCGGTGGCGGTCCAGGCAGATGCAGCGGCCCGGCGGCCCAGCCCCAGGCATCGCCATTGTTGGTGATGTACATCGCGCCATCCGGGCCGAGCGCGGCGCCATTTGGTCCGCCACCCAGCCTGGCGATGATTTCCTTCTTTCCTGAAGGCAGTATGCGCGTCAGGGTTTCGGATTTCATCTCCACCAGGATCACCGAGCCATCCTGCATGGCGACGGGACCTTCCGGGAATTGCAGGCCATCGGTGACCAGTGTGGTGCCGCGTGGCAGCGATGCTGCGGGTGATTCTGCGGCTGCCGCAGTGAGCGGCAGGGGACCGGCCAACGCGCCGACGCCGGCGGCCAGCGCAAGCTGCAGGGTACTGCGGCGATCGATCATCATTGTCGCAACCTCCACCCCGTGCGGATCATCCAGCTGATCAGGGCCAGGCAGGCAATCATGATGCCGACGATGATCGAGAAGCTGATCACGACGTCGACATCCGCCTTGCCATAGAAGCTCCAGCGGAAACCACTGATCAGATACACCACCGGATTGAACAGCGTGATGGTGCGCCATGCCGGTGGCAGCATGTCGATGGAATAGAAGCTGCCACCGAGGAAGGTGAGCGGCGTGACCACCAGCGCCGGCACGAACTGCAGTTTTTCCCAGCTGTTGGCCCAGATGCCGAGCAGGAACCCGAACAGGCTGAAGGTGAGTGCAGTCAGGGCCAGGAATACCAGCATCCAGAAGGGATGCAGCACCTGCAAGGGGACGAACAGCGCCGAGGTAGCGAGAATGATCAGACCCACCAGGATCGATTTGGTCGCGGCGGCGCCTACATAGCCCAGCAGGATCTCCGGCGTTCCCACCGGCGCTGACAGCAGTTCGTAGATGGTGCCGGACCACTTGGGAAAATAGATGCCAAAGGAAGCGTTGCCAATGCTCTCGTTCAGCACCGACAGCATGATCAGACCCGGAACGATGAACGCTGCGAACGCAACCCCGTCGATCTCGGTCATGCGCGAGCCGATGGCCGAACCGAACACCACGAAATACAGCGAAGTGGTCAGCACCGGCGTGAGGATGCTCTGCACCACCGTACGGAAGGTGCGCGCCATTTCGAAGCGGTAGATGGCGCGGATGGCGTAGAGGTTCATGCTGCTTCTTTTTCCCGCACCAGGTTCACGAAGATGTCTTCCAGCGAACTCTGGCTGGTCTGCAGGTCCTTGAAGTGGATGCCGGCGGCGTCCAGGTCCTGCAGCAGGGCCGCGATGCCGGAATGCTCGTTGCGCGCGTCGTAGGTGTAGGTCAGCTCGCTGCCGCTGGACGACAGCTCCAGCGCATGCGCCGACAGCGCCGGCGGCAGTTGCGCCAGCGGCTGCGCCAGCTGCAGCGTCAGCTGCTTCTTGCCCAGCTTGCGCATCAGCTCCACCTGGTTTTCCACCCGGATGATCTCGCCCTTGCTGATCACGCCGATGCGGTCGGCCATCTCCTCGGCCTCGTCGATGTAGTGGGTGGTGAGGATGATGGTGACGCCGGTCTCGCGCAGCCGGCGCACCAGCGCCCACATCTCCTGGCGCAGTGTCACGTCTACGCCCGCAGTCGGTTCGTCCAGGAACAGAACCTGCGGCTCGTGCGACAGGGCCTTGGCGATCAGCAGCCTGCGCTTCATGCCGCCCGAGAGCGTGCGGATCGCGTTGTCCTTCTTGTCCCAGAGCGAGAGATCGCGCAGCACCTTCTCGATGTGCGCCGGGTTGGCCGGCTTGCCGAACAGGCCGCGGCTGAAGGAGACTGTGTTCC
>JANPGU010000207.1:0-5106 GCA_031424095.1 Gammaproteobacteria bacterium | reverse complement strand
ATCCTGGCCGAGAAGACGCCGCGTGAAACCATCATCGAGACCGTGAAGGCATCGGGCCTGCGCGGTCGCGGTGGTGCGGGCTTCCCCACCGGCGTGAAGTGGAGCTTCATGCCGCGCAACGCCCCAATTCAGAAATACGCCGTCTGCAATTCGGACGAGAGCGAGCCTGGCACCTGCCATGACCGCGACATCCTGCGCTACAACCCGCACCAGCTCATCGAGGGCATGGCCATCGGCTGCTACGCCATGGGCGCCACCGTTGGCTACAACTACATCCGCGGCGAGTTCCTGGGCGAGCCGGTGCCGCGGTTTGAAGCTGCGTTGAAGGAAGCCTATGCAGCCGGATTGCTGGGCAAGAACATCAAGGGCTCTGGCATCGATGTAGACATCTACTGCGCCGTTGGCGCGGGCGCCTATATCTGCGGTGAAGAAACCGCGCTGCTCGAATCCCTGGAAGGCAAACAGGGAAAGCCGCGCTTCAAGCCACCGTTCCCGGCCAACTTCGGCCTGTACGGCAAGCCGACGACGATCAACAACACGCAGAGCTACGCTTCCACCCCCACCATCATGCGCAAGGGCGCGGCCTGGTTTGCCGGCCTTGGCCCTGCGAACTCCGGTGGCACGGTGATCTTCTCGGTGTCCGGTCATGTGGCCAAGCCGGGCAACTTCGAAGTGCCGATGGGCATTCCGTTTGCCGAACTGCTGGAGCTGGCAGGTGGCATGCAGGGTGGCCGCAAGATCAAGGCGGTCATTCCCGGCGGCTCGTCCTGCCCCGTGGTGCCTGGCGAGATCATGATGAAGACCAACATGGACTACGACTCGGTGAAGGCCGCGGGTTCCGCCATCGGTTCTGCCGCCGTCATCGTCATGGACGAAACCACCTGCATGGTGAAGGTGCTCGAGCGCCTGTCGCGGTTCTACATGTCCGAGTCCTGCGGCCAGTGCACGCCGTGCCGCGAAGGCACGGGCTGGCTCAACCGCATGATCAAGCGGATCATGGCGGGGCAGGGTCGCCGCGAAGACATCGACATGCTGGTGCAGGTCGCCAACAAGATCGAAGGTCACACCATCTGCGCGCTGGGGGATGCCGCTGCCTGGCCGGTGCAGAGCTTTGTGAAGCACTTCCGCCATGAATTCGAATACATGGTCGACCACAGCGGCCGCAGCATCGTCGATGCGCAGCAGGCGGCGGCATGAGCACTCCGGTTCCCGTTCCGCCTTCTGACACTGTCACGATCACCGTCGACGGCGTGCCCATGAAGGCGCGCAAGGGTGCGATGCTGATCCAGGTCACCGACGCGAACGACGTCTACGTGCCGCGCTTCTGCTACCACGAGAAGCTGCCGGTGGCGGCCAATTGCCGCATGTGCCTGGTCGAAGTGGAAAAGGCGCCGAAGCCGCTGCCAGCCTGCGCCACACCGGTGATGGAAGGCATGGTCGTGCACACGCGGTCTGCAAAGGCCATTGCCGCGCAGAAGTCGGTGATGGAATTCCTGCTGATCAATCATCCGCTCGACTGCCCGATCTGCGATCAGGGCGGCGAGTGCGAGCTGCAGGACCTGGCCATGGGTTATGGCCGCGACATCTCGCGCTTCAACGAGCGCAAGCGCGTGGTCAAGGACAAGAACCTCGGGCCACTGGTTTCCACCGACATGACGCGCTGCATCCATTGCACGCGCTGTGTGCGTTTCGGTCAGGACATTGCCGGGTTCCCCGAACTGGGTACCACCGGCCGCGGCGAGCACAACGAGATCGGCACCTATGTCGAGAAAAGCGTCGACCACGAGCTCTCCGGCAACATCATCGATCTCTGTCCGGTTGGGGCGCTGAACAGCAAGCCGTTCCGTTTCCGGGCGCGGGCGTGGGAAATGACGCAGGTGCCGCTGGTATCGCCGCATGACGGGCTGGGCACCAACACCTTTGGCCATGTGCTGCGCGGCAAGCTGATGCGCGTGGTGCCACGGCAGAATGATGCGATCAACGAGTGCTGGATCGCGGATCGCGACCGCTTTTCCTATGAAGGCATCTACAGCGCCGATCGCCTGCTCAAGCCGATGGTGCGCGCACGCGATGGCTCGTGGCGCGAGTGCGATTGGCAGACTGCACTGGAAGCCGCGGCCAGCGGACTGAAGTCCGCGCCGGCCGATCGGCTGGGCGTGCTCACGGGTGCTTCCAGCACCGTCGAAGAGTACGCGCTGCTGCAGCAACTGGCGGCGGGCCTGGGCACAGCCAATATCGATCATCGTCTGCGACAGGTGGATTTCTCCGGCGATGCGGCCGATCCGGCCATCCCCTCGCTGGGCGGCAGCATTGCCGAGGTCGATTCGCTGCAGGCATTGCTGGTGGTGGGTTCGAACCTGCGGCGCGAGCTGCCGGTGCTGGCACATCGCGTGCGCAAGGCAGCGACTGCCGGCGCGAAGATCTGGTTCCTGAATCCGGCTGAATACGAATTCCTGTTCCCGGTGGCGGGTCAGCTGATCAGCGCCCCGGCAGAGCAGCTTGCGCAATTGAATGCGTTGCTGTCCGCGGCGGGCGCAGCGATCGTAGGCAGCAGTGCGGCAGCGGTCACCGATGCACATCGGGCCATTGTCGAGCAATTGCGCGGCGCCAGCCGCAAGGCCATCTGGCTGGGCGCGCTGGCCCTGCGGCATCCGCAGTACGCCGCGTTGCGCGCGGCCGTGCAGGCATTGGCTGCAGCGACTGGCGCGGCAATCGGCGTGCTGGCAGAGGGCGGTAATGCCGCTGGCGCGCATCTGGCCGGCGTGCTGCCCCATCGGGCGGCGGGTGGCGTGAAGCGCGCCAAGGCTGGCCTGGATACCAATGCCATGCTCTCTGCCCCCCTCGAAGCCTATCTGCTCTGGGACATGGAGCCCGGCGCCGACACCCTGAATCCGAAGACAGTGGAAGTGCTGCGCGGCGCGACCTATGTGGTCGCAGCCACCCCGTATCTCACCGAGGAACTGAAATCGGTGGCGCATGTGCTGCTGCCAATCGGCACCTTTGCCGAAACCTCGGGCACCTATGTCAACCTCGAGGGGCAGTGGCAGAGTTTCGCGGGTGCCGCGGTGTCGGTGGGCGAGGCCCGTCCGGGCTGGAAGCTGCTGCGCGTGCTGGGCAATCTGCTGGGGCTGAACGGCTTTGCCGAGCAGTCGTCGGAAGAAGTGCGCGATGCGTTGCGCACACTGGTCGAGACGACGGCGGCGCCGGTGATTGCCGGCAATGTGCCGCTCGCAGCGGCTGCGACTTCCGCCATCACGGTGGCCGACGTGCCGCTGTACCAGGGCGACGCCATCGTGCGCCGCGCCACTTCCTTGCAGCGCACACGTGAGGCGCGCCTCGGCCGCAGCGTGTACGGCACGGGAGCGCAGCCGTGACCGCGCTGTGGGAAACCCTGCCGGCGTTCATGCGGTCGACCGCCGTGATCCTGCTGCTCACGGTAGTGCTGATCCTGTCGGTGGCCTATCTCACCCTGTGGGAACGCAAGCTCATCGGCTGGATGCAGGTGCGGCGCGGGCCGAATCGCGTGCGCATCTTCGGCTTCCTGCCGGGCTGGGGTCAGCCCTTTGCCGACGTGATCAAGCTGCTCATCAAGGAAGTGGTGGTTCCGTCGCAGTCGAACAAGGTCCTGTTCCGGCTGGCGCCTGCCATCACGCTGATTCCCGCCTTTGCGATCTGGGCCGTGATTCCCGTGGCGCCCAACTACGCCATCGCCAATGTGGACGCCGGCCTTCTGTACGTGTTGTCGCTCACCTCGGTGGGTGTGTATGGCGTGATCCTCGCCGGCTGGGCATCCAACTCGAAATACGCCTTCCTTGGCGCCATGCGTTCAGCCGCACAGATCGTGGCCTACGAAATCGCAATGGGCTTCGCGCTGGTGGGCGTGCTGATGGCCTCCGGCAGCCTGAACCTGGGCACGATCATCGCGAAGCAGCAGGGCGGTCTGGGTTCATGGAACTGGTTGCCATTGTTCCCGCTGTTCGTCGTGTACTTCATTTCCGGTGTCGCCGAGACCAATCGCGCGCCCTTCGACGTGGCCGAGGGCGAATCGGAAATCGTTGCCGGCTTCCATGTGGAATACTCGGGCATCGGCTTTGCGCTGTTCTTCCTGGCCGAATACGCCAACATGATCCTGATCGCCGCGTTGACCGCCGTGTTCTTCTTCGGTGGCTGGCAGACGCCCATGACCATGTTCGTGGCGCAGGACAGTTCGCTGTTCCAGGTTCCCCTGCTGGGCCAGTTACTGAACGACGGAACCCACTGGCTGGCGTTCAAGACGTTCCTGTTCCTGTGCATTTTCCTGTGGCTGCGTGCCACTTTCCCGCGCTACCGCTATGACCAGATCATGCGGCTGGGCTGGAAGGCGCTGATTCCCGTAACCATCGTCTGGATCTTCGTCGAGATGCTGATGATCCATTTCAAGATCGGACCCTGGAGCGCCTGATGTCAGTGAAGAGCTTTATCAAGACCTTCACGCTCTGGGAGCTGCTGGTGGGCATGCGCGTCACCTGGGGCACGCTGTGGCGTCGCAAGGTCACGGTGAACTACCCGGAAGAGAAGGCGCCGCAGTCTTCACGATTTCGCGGCCTGCACGCGCTGCGACGCTATCCCAATGGCGAAGAGCGCTGCATTGCCTGCAAGCTCTGCGAAGCGGTCTGCCCGGCCGCGGCCATCACCATCGATTCGGATGTCAGTGCCGACGGCACGCGTCGCACCACGCGCTATGACATCGACCTGTTCAAGTGCATCTATTGCGGTTTCTGCGAAGAGGCCTGCCCGGTCGATGCGATTGTCGAGACGCGCATCCACGAGTACCACATGGAACATCGTGGCGAGAACATCATGACCAAGGACAAGCTGCTGGCAGTGGGCGAGCGGTACGAAGCCATGATCAATGCGGACAAAGCCGCCGACGCGAAATACCGCTAGGCTTTTGGGGAAGGGAGACATGCTCGTCCAGTTGCTCTTTTACGGGTTCTCGCTGGTGCTGCTGGCTGCGGCGCTGGGCGTCATCACGCTGCGCAACCCGGTGCACAGTGCGCTGTGCCTGGTGCTCACGTTCTTCACCGCCGCCGCCATCTGGCTGCTGGTCGAGGCAGAGTTCCTGGC
>JANPGU010000206.1:0-7134 GCA_031424095.1 Gammaproteobacteria bacterium | reverse complement strand
GCCCGAATAGGCGTCATCGGTCGGACCGGGAAGATTCTGGTCCCAGCTGCTGTTGACGTCGCCGATGCCGAGGATGAAGTTGTTCTGGCACGAGTATTGAACCGGATCATTCCAGGTGGAGACCATCGGGAAGCTGTCGATCAGCCGGGTCTTGTTGGCATCACCCGTGGATGGCATCCAGGCCGACACGTTGCCCCGGTTCTTGAGGTAGCGCAGCGCTGCGTAGTACAACTCGCCAACCGGGTCGCGGCGCTTGTACGTGCGCTGCAGGCCGAACTTGTTGATGTAGTTGATGACGCCGCTGTTGGCCACGGCAACACCATAGGTGGATGCGGTGGCGGAGGCATCGGCGGAATCCGGGTTCGTGTACAGCACACCGGTAACCGGATCCCATTCCTTGTTCGCGTTGGCGGTGGGGTTGGAGCCCGGCACGATCACTTCGGGTCCGACGAACTTCTGGCGCGCGCGCATCACGCCGCCGTCACGGGCATCGTCGGTGGGGTCGTTCAGGTAGCTGAAGGCGCTGAAGCGCATGCGCCTTGCATAGTCCTGCAGCAGGCCCTCGGGTTTATAGCCCGCTGAATACGGATTGCAATTTGCCTCCCGGTTCACGGCATCGCACACCTTCACGCGAACGTAGAAGCGATAAACAATATTGTTCAGGAATACGGTGCTGGACTGGTGCACGCCCGGATTCGGGATTGCCGGAGCGGGCGTGGAGGAATCCAGTGCCGCGGTGATCGTCGTGCTGAGGCTGTTACCCGTGACCAGGACCTCGTTGCCACGCTGACGCACGCTGACCTTCAGCGACCGGAACGGCAGTGGCGTGTAGTCGGTTATGTCGGTGTACGAAGGCGTAGCGCGCGTGCCCGAGGGGATCGGGGGAAAGTTGGTGTCGCTACCCTGGCCGGCGCCGCCGCCGTTTGGCGACCAGGCCCGCTCCAGGATCGTCGTGGTCGACGTGTCCACACGACGGTAACCGCCGGTCAGCGCCCAGCGGAACGGATCAACCGCCTGCATGGTCATCCAGTTCAGGAAGCTGCCGCTCCAGGCATCCGCGAAGCTGCCCGTGCAGCGGTAGTCCGTCGCGGAATTTGTCGCACCCACCGGATTGAAGTAGCTGACATTGGTGCCGGTATTGGTGTTGTCATCGATGGTTGCCGGGCCGACGGCCACGACATACCGATAGCAGCTCCTCGGGTTGAAATATCCGACGTACTGCTTGCTGCCCGTGAAGTTGCCCGAATGGGCCACGCTGACGGCGGTGGGGAATTCCACGCTCAGTGCCAGCGCCACGTTGCCCGGCACATTGCCCACTACTGAAAGTGGTGCCTGCGCAACCGCTGCGAATGCACTGGATGCGGACAGCGCCAGGATCATTGCCGCGACGCGTGCGAATCGTTTATTCGTAACCATGTTGCGATTCCTCATGAACATCTTCCTCGCAGGGATCAGAACGGTCGCCTGACTGTTGTCTGCAGTACCACGATCGCGCGATCACCCGAATCGGCCGGGTCGCTGCTGCGCGCGGTAACGCGGTAGAAGGCAACCGTGTCCGGTGCGACGTTGCTGCCGTAGTTGGTGGTGTTGGCGTTGGCCTCGGTACCGAATGTGTTATCGGCGGTACCGGTGCCAATCAGATGGATCTGGTACTGCGGCACGCCGTCGCTGAGTGCGCTGTTGACGTCGTAGCTGCCGCCCACGTCTATCCAGTTGGCACTGGTGCCCGTGAAGGCATCGGCTGGCACCACGGCGCACTGCGTGCCGCTGGCCGGCGAGCAGTCGATGCCGTTCAGCGTGGCGATCTGCCAGTTGGCGCTGATGGCCGCCTCGGCGGCGCGCAAGGCCGATTCGCTGCGCTGGAAAGCCAGTGACCGGTCATAGGAATTGCTGCTCATCCGTTCCTGCAGCATGGTGCCGCGGCTGGCCGCGAGCCCAATGAGCGTGGCGACCACGAGCAGGATCAGCGCAACCACGAGCGCAACACCGCGCTGCGCGCGGGGCGATGGCATTCGATGCGAAGCTGGCGCTCTCATTGCAGCCGGTTCCTGAGTGAAATGAGGTAATTGAAACTGCGCTGGATGCGCCCGCTGTTCACTGAATTGTCCACGGACACATTGGTATCGCTGCTTTCGGCGGTAATGCGGATCAACACCGACGAGATGAGGGTCCAGTCCGGCACCAGCGAAGCGTCGGCAATGATGTTGTTGCTGGCATTGGCGCGGAACTGCATCTGCATGTCGGTGACGCCGGCCACGATCTCTTCCGTCACCTCCACACCGCCAGCGCCGACGCGACGGCGGTACAGCGAGCGGCCGCCTTCGCCGGCACGACCGTTGTTGCCGATGTACCAGTCGGTCACGACCAGACGACCGATCTGGGCATTGCGTGGGAAGGTGTAGGTGTTTCCCGGAGAACCGGCCGTGGTAGGAAACCCCAGTCCCTCTGCAGCGTTGCCCGGCGCGCCGACGCCCATTGCATGGAACACCGACACGATGCCTGGGCTGGTCGTGACCGAGCTCGCCTGGAAAATGGCGCTGTGGTCGAAGTCGCACACCAGCATGATGTCGCCTGCCACAAAATCGGCGGCCGCGACACTGATGTCGATCTGCTGTGAGCCCGGAACATGCTGAGCGACAGCCAGCGCGGCGCCGTCGATGCTCTCGACCTGGATGGAATCCGTGCCCGCCACGCGTTCGCCAACGCCGGTGCCGATGGCCACTGCAGGATCGACCTCGGTGGAGTCATAGGCGACCAGCCCGATCCAGTCTCGCCACCAGTCGGCGGACGCGTCCAGCACATTGGCCGTGCGCGCTGAACTGCCACAGCCATTGCCATCCGATTGCCGAATGTCATGGGCCAGCAGCTCGTAAGCCGTGCGCGCGCTTTCCTGCACCTGCGACAGGCCCTGGTTGGTACCGTAGCTGCGCTTGTTCGCCAGCAGCACGCCGATGACGCTGCCGACGACCAGCAGCCCCAGCAGCATCGAGATCATGAGCTCGACCAGCGTGAAGCCCCGGGCGCCGCGGATTCCAGTTGAATGCATGCGCCGGCTCATATCTGCACCGATGTCTGTACGTTCAGCGTGGCACTGCCGCCGGTGCCCCGCGAGTCATCCCACTGGATCACGATGACGCAGAGGCTGCCGTTGCAGTCGATGGAACCCGTAGCATTCGCACCCAGCTCGGTGATCAGGTTCGCTCGCCAGCCTGCAATGACCGTCTCGGCGAAGGTTCCCGCTGCTGGAGCAGGATCGGCCAGCGCGATGTCGAACAGGCCATTCGTCGCATTCACGCGATCACCGCGCAGCGCGTCGGCGATGGACTGCGTCTCGACGACTGCAATGCCGCGTTCCAGCGCACTCTGGTTGTTGCGCAGTGTCCGCATCTGCAGGCCAGCCAGTCCCAGCATGCCGATGGAAAGGATGATCGCCGCGACCAGCACTTCAATGATGCTGAAACCGCGCTGTGCGCGGATGTTTCCCATGCATCGGCGACGTGGTATTACCCGCTTCACTTCAGCAGCCTCCCGAGGTGCGATCGGTGGAAACGCGGCTGCCGGCGCCGAGCGTGATCTGCCGCTGGTTGTCGGTGGTCGAATGGGTAGAGCAGACGATGATCTGTTCGCCAGCCACCAGCGCGCCACTGGTGCTCGCCAGGCCGTCCGAGGCAAAAGTGACCATGTCATTTCCCAGGGTCGAGGTGACGACCAGCGTGCTGCCATACCCCGGAACGTCGCCGCGACGGATCACCGTGCCCGCTGTGTTGTTGATCACCCAGAACGCCCAGTCACCGGCGCTGCCGGAACAGGCGGTTGCTGCCGCGGAGTTCGCCCGGCAGAACGTGACCCGCTGGTTCGCGGTGATGGCCTGCGAACGCGCCATGGTGATCGCGGCCACCAGATCATTGGCCTGTTCGGTGAGGCGGTTTCTGGCCACGGTGTCGCGGAACATGGGGACACCGAGGCCCAGCAACAGGGCTGCCAGCGACAGCGCGACCATGATTTCCACCAGGGTGAATCCGGCGGCGGACGTACGGCTGCCCCTGGGGGTCTCAAACGATTTGGCGCGAAGTTCCATGTGCGAAAGACTGCCCTGACCAGATGGCGGTGGCAGCCCCTTCCGACCAGCGGTCCGGCCATGCCGACGAAAGGTCGCGAGAGCCCCTGGGGGCCACGGCTCCGCTGGACATAAGCGCGCGGGAGCGGGGATGGTGCCGTTTCGCGGAATCGAACCGCGGACCTACCGCTTACGAAGCGGTTGCTCTACCAGCTGAGCTAAAACGGCGCAGGGCGCGCATTCTAGGTAAACCAGCCTGCAAGAGCCAGAGGCGGGCCGCCCAAATCGGTGTGTTGGCAGCAGATAGCCGAGCCGGATCCCGGCGTTGCGGCTGCCATCCTGCGGGTCATGACACCTCGATTCCATGCCACGGCTTCAGCTCGGGGCTACACCCTGGCAGAGCTGCTCGCAGTGCTCGCCATTGCTGCGGTGCTGGCGGCCATCGCGGTGCCGGGATTTCACCGCCTCCTGGCCGAAGCGAGCCTGCGCACCAGCGTGCAGCAGACCCAGGGGGCCCTGCATCTGGCACGGCAGCTGGCCCTGGGCACGGGCAGCAGCATCACCGTCTGTCCCACGGCCGACCAGCTGCGCTGCAGCTTTGGCGCACCGCAATGGATGATCTTTCGCAACGGGGCCACCGGCCGAGCGGACCGCCGCGACCATGGCGAACCCCTGCTGCGCGCGTGGCAGCTGCCAGCGCGGATAGTGGTATCCGGCACCCGGGGATACGCCAGCTTCCTGCCACAGATCCGCGCTGCCGCCACGGTGACCTTCAATTTCTGCCACGCCGCCGCGCCGACGCTGCTGCGCAGCGTGGTGGTAAGCCAGACCGGGCGCGTGCGCGTCAGCCGCCAGATTCCTGCCAGCACACCGGCACCGACAACGTGCCGCTGACGCCGCGCACACCGGCCTGATTTAGCGTCAACCTGCCGCAGCTGTCATGTGCCTGCCCGTTGATGGGTGTGGCGATGAGTGTGTAGGTATCCGCGGCGGTTTCAACGGTAGTGTTGTAGGTCGCTTCCGGATTGTCGCCCGTATCCAGCACACAGTCGCGCGAGCTGTAATCGCCGGTCCGCTTGAAGCAGCGCTGCATGCGCAACGCGAATCCCGTCAGGTCGCGCTGCGCGTCGGTGCGGTTCATCCGCAGGGTGTACTGGCGGTAAGCCGGAATGGCAATGGCGCACAGTATGCCCAGCAAGATCAGCGCCACCAGCAGCTCGATGAGCGTTACACCGCGACCGCGGGCTTTGCAGATCCCAGACCTCATCACCGTATTGTTGCCGAAACGAGTTGCACGCGACAGATATGCCTGTTTCGCGCGCCTGCTGCACCACCTAACTTCAATTTACCGCAGCAGGACATCTTCCATGCGAAATCCACCCACCCGCTTGCCGTCATCCAGCCGCTTGCAGCAGTCCGGCCTTGGCATGGTCGATGTACTGGTCGCGCTGCTGCTGTTGAGCCTGTCACTGCTGAGTGCGGGCGCGGCCACGCTGCGCGCCTTGCAGGCCGGCCGATCCGCCACGCTGCAGATGCGGGCCGCAGATCTGGCCGCCGATCTCCATGAAGATCTGGCAACGGTGCAGGACATCAGCATCGAGCTGCGCATCGCGGACTGGCAGCAGCGCGTGGCGGCAACACTGCCAGTCGCTGCTGCAACACTCAGCCCGCCCCGCCCTGCGCCCGACACTGCATTTGTCTCGGCGCGCCTGCAGTGGCAGGAACCTGCCGCTGCTGCGCTCGAGATGCCGATCCCGCTGCCGCTGCGCAGTGCTGTCGATCCATGAAAGGTTTCACGCTGGTGGAAACCCTGATCGCCACCGCCCTGCTGGGCACGATGGCGGCCGCGGGACTCACCGGTCTGCTGCAGGCGAGCACAGCCGCGCAGCAGATTGCGGCCGAACAAACCCAGCAGGAAAGAGCTGCATACGCACTGGCCACCCTTGCAGCCGACATCCAGATGGCCGGCTATTTCGGCTTCGCTGCGCCAGCTGGCACTGGCGCGGCGGCAATGCCGCTGGCCTGCGGCGCGGAACTGCTGCGCGGCAGACTGCGGGCACTGGAAGTGCAACCGCAGTACACGCTTTCCTGCGCAGCGTTTGGCCGGGGCAGCGCACCGGGTTCACCGGTGCTGGTGCTGCGACGCGCATCAACGCAAGCCACTGTGCCGCAAGCCGGTCGACTCCAGTGGTACAGCAACCTGGCGGAACCGGAGCACAATCGCCTGCTGTGGAACGGCGCATTGCCTTCCGCCTTGCTGCCCATCACCGACCGCAGCGAGGTACGAAATCTCATCGTCCGGGCATTCTATATCGCCCACAGTTCCGATGGCGACATCCAGACGCCCTCGTTGCGCGTGAAATCGCTGACCGCCATTGCCGGCCATCCCGCGTTCATCGATACGGAGGTCATGCCCGGCGTGGTGTCGCTGCAGGTCGAACCCATGCCGGATGCCTCACACCCCACGGCGGTACGCATAGTCCTCGGGTTGCAGCGCGAATCTGTCGGCCGCAGCGGGCCATCGGCACCCACAGCCGCATCCCTTTTCACCCGGCACCTGGCGCTACGCAATGTTCCGGAAGATTGATGACCACAGCGGTGGCTACGCGACTGCGACCATCCTCGTGGTCATTGCCATCATCGGCAGCACGTCGCTGTGGTCGTATCGCGAAGCGCTGGCGGGGCGAACACTGGCCAACGCGCGACTGTTCCAGGCGCGCGCCGCAGCGCTGGCGGGCATCGGACTGCAGCAGGCGCAGGCAAGACTTACCGCCCAACCATCCGTCACACGCCTTGCCTGGCAAGAGCATCCCTCGCAAGCACAGGACGAGGAACAGATAACACTGACCACCCGCCTCCTCAGGACCGACAGCCTGCCACTGGGCTTCAGCGCCAGCCGCTTCATCGATCACCATCACGAAATCGTAAGCCTTGCCTCGTCAGGTCTTGGCACACGCGTGGTGCAAACCATGGGTGTCGCGTTGCTGGAGACCATTGCAAGCGGCGCCGTTGCGCCGGAAGAGTGTCCCGCAGCGCAACCACTGCCAGTCCGTGTGCGGATCGGCAGCGCGCCAGGC
>JANPGU010000205.1:0-12957 GCA_031424095.1 Gammaproteobacteria bacterium | reverse complement strand
CGTAGGTGTTCGTGCCGATCACCAGCGTGCCCGGATTGCAGCGCGTGGTGCGGTAGTCACGTCCACCCGACGGCCGCTGATCTCCCGTGAAGAAATCACGATCGTCACCCGCGAGATTGCTGCGGTCGACGTGCTCGTAGGCCAGCATGAACTGACCGCGATCCCAGACCTTGCCCCATGCCGCACCGGCCACTGTCTCGTTGAAGTCACCCGCTTCGCCGAGCCCGCCGCGCGCAAATACCTCGGCACCGTCGAGCCTGCGCCGCGGAATGAGATTGACGACACCCGCGATGGCATCCGAGCCGTAGATGGCCGAAGCACCATCCGCCACCACTTCTACCCGCTCGAGCGCCAGTGTCGGGATGATCGAAGGATCGGTGCTGCGTGAATTGTTGGTGACGCGATGTCCGTCGAGCAGCACCAGCGTGGCATAGGGACCGATGCCGCGCAGATTGACGGTGTTGCCGTAGACGATGTTGCCGCTGCCGCCGGACTGGCCGCGCGAATTCTCGCTGACGCCCAGATCAAAGTTCTGCGGAATCTCCTTGAGGATGCGGTCCACCGTCACCTGCCCGGCATCGGCCAGCGCTTCGCGGTCCAGCGCGATCACCGTCGAACCCACAGGCTCGGCGCCACGTACGCGGCTGCCGGTGACCACTACTTCGGTCAGCTCCGGGTCCACCGCATCGGCCGCCAGCACTGTTGCGCTGCTACCGAGCAGCAATCCGGCACCCCAAAGCGCGCGACGAACACTCTGCGACAAGGTCGGCTGGCTCATGACTGATCCCCCATGGCGAACCACCCTTGGCAGAGTGGCTCTGTAATTTTGTGAACAAGATTGTTGACAATACTGTAGCTGGCGGCGGGGCCGCGGCGCAAGTGCATTTTGCGTCAGGGCATGGCCACGCGTTGCAGCGGCAGTTCAAGACGCGACCCGGTCGCCCCGCCCAGCGTCAGGCGGATGGTCGGCGGCGGATCGATGCGCAGCTGCGCGAGGTTCCGCTGCCGTGGATCGGCACCGGTCACCACGAATCGCAGGCGGTATCCCACTGGCACGATCTGGGAAACTGGCGTCAGCGCGAAATCCAGATCGGCTTCCTGCCAGCGCTGCAGCGGTGCGTGATCCGCCGCAAGCCCGGTGTGCCAGGGAAGTCCCAGCACATCATATGGCGCTGCGCCGGTCTTGCGATAGGCAGCCGCCAGCCGACCGACCGCCACTACCTTTGCCGCCCCGTCGGGTGCGAGCAGTTCCAGATAGGCAAACAGCAGCGGCGCCGGCGTGTCCGAGGCCACACGCAGATGGGCCACCGGGAATCCGACGAGTGTCTGGGCGGATGGCAGTGGTGCCGAGGTAAAACTCAGGCCGCGTCCATGCTGTGAACTGACCCAGAACGCGAAGTAGTCGTCCGTGGCGACGTCGTAATTCACCCGGAAGGAAGGCTTCGCCGCTGCGGAACGTTGTTGCTGCAGTGTCGGCTCCTGTCCTCGTCCACCCGGGGTCGCGAGGTACCAGGACTGGCGCGGCGCATCTGCGCCAGGCCAGCGCGAGGCCTGTTGCCAGCTGCCACCCGCCTTGCCATCGCCCCGCCACCAGTTCACGCGCGGCGTGGCAGCATCAGTCGGAATTCCCTTCAACGTCCGGTCGAAATAACGGCGCACCTCGCCCGCGAAATCGAAGCCCGGCGGCGGCACGCAGTGACTGCCAGGTCCGAGCAGCAGCTGGCTGCCGAGATTTTCTGCGATGAGGATCACCTGCGCGGTCGGTTCGTCCTCGAAGTTGCTCCACAGGTACGAGGCAATGCCAGAGCGCTGCAGCGCATCGAGATAGGGGTAGGGTCCGGCCTCTTCCCAGAATCGATTGCCTGTCAGCGGCGACACGCTGTCGCGGAACGGCATGCCGTACCAGAGCGCGGCCATCGGCGTATTGCGCGCATGCTGGGCCACCGCCGTGCGCAGCATGGTGCCGTCGCGATCGACATCCACCGGCAGGCTCATCAGGTCATCGCTCAGCGGTTCATCGGGGCGCGTGTTGAACTGCGCGGTGATCCCGCCATTGCGCACGAAGTCGTATTTGTCCAGATCGGTCGCTCCGGTGAAGATCGCGCGCAGGGCGGGTGGCGCCGTCGACGCAACATGAACGGTGGTGCCGCCCAGGTACGAGCAGCCATACATCCCTACCTTGCCGTCCGACCAGGACTGCGAGGCGATCCACTGGATAAGGTCGTAGCCATCCAGCGCTTCGGTTCGGTCCTGGAATCCACGCCGCGCGCCGAACGAAGCGCCCTTGCCGCGGATGTCAGCCACCGCCAGCACATAACCCGCATCCAGCAGCGCCTGAGCATTGCTGCTGCTGAACTGACCCATCTCCACGACCCGGCCGGTGGCTTCGCGGAAGCGAGCACGGTAAGGAGTGAACGAAAACAGCGTGGGCCCGCGCGCCGCCAGCGGCACGCCATCGCGGGCTGGCCGGTAGATGTTCATGGCCAGCAGTGTTCCGTCGCGCACCGGCACATACAGCGACTGGCGCAAGGGTCCGATCGGTGGCGGCAGCTTCTTCTGCACCACCGTCCAGCGGCGGTCAGTACAGAGACGGCAGGCTGGGCCGGCGAAATCCCAGCTCGCATCGGCATCGGCCTTCAACTGCCAGTCGAGCCAGCGCAGACTGACGCGCGCCCACTCGCCACCATCGCGTTCGGCCCAGAATGTGCCGCCGTGACCAACCGGCAACGCGCCGAAGAACACCGGCAACTGCCCGATGCGCGCGACGTCATCCGTGGCATTGCCGTGCGCGATGTCGCCGGGGCCGCCGCTGAGATACAGCATCGGACCATGCAGGCGCGAGAGCTGCGACTTGTCGATCGGTACGCCGCTCTGTCCACCGACCGGCTGCACGTAGATGCCGCTGTTGAGCACCAGCGTGGTGTCGATGCGCGGATCATCCGACACCGACAGCGCCTGCAATCCGCCACAGCTGTGCCCGCCCACGGCGATGCGCGACAGATCGATGCGGCCCTGGAAATCGCCGCCGGCGCGCGCATTCTCGCGTGTCGCCCAGTCGATGGCCGCGAGCAATTGCGCGGCCTGCGTTTCGTCGGGCGTGGTACGTGGCGCGGGTACCGCGGGCGCTGTGGTTGCGGGGGGTGCAGCTGCTGGCGGTGGATCCGGATTGAAGGGACGTTCCTCGCGCGGCCTGCCCACCGCCACGACGAAGTAGCCATGCGAGGCGATCTGCCGCAGGTACGCCGCGTGCGCGAGACCATTGTCGCGACATGCACCATTGCCCCACAGGTAAAGCGGCATTGGCTGCGCCGGCCAGCCCACCGGGTGATAGACCGTGTGTCCCGGCAGCTCTGCCCGCGATTCGGCAATGGCCGGTGACGGTCCCGTGCCTGAAGCGTCCCCCAACGGCACTGCAATGGCGGCGCCCGCGCCCAGCACCGAACACAGCAGAACCAGCCCCCGACACGTCGTCGCCATGATTTTCTCCGTGGCGCACTGGCGCCTGCTCGCTGTGGCTTCGCGTTATGCGCCTGATCAGGGGTCTTTTGCAAGCGCTTGCAGTTCGCGTATGGTGCAGCGACCGGATCCGGGGGGACGAATGTCGATACGCAGGGTCTTTGCGCTCATCGCTGTGCTGACGTTGACCGCATCACGGCTACCGGCCGCGCAACCGGCGGCGAGCCGGATCGAGGGGCATCACGCTGGGGGCGCGCCGTGGGTCATCGACATACCCGCCAACTGGAACGGCACATTGCTGCTGTATGCGCACGGCTATTCGCCCGCGGTCGACATGCGTGCGCCCGAGACGGCACCGCGCGGCATGCGCGACTGGCTGCTGGCCAACCACTATGCGCTCGCAGCCTCCGCCTACACCGCCGGCGGCTGGGCTCTTGAAGAAGCACCGCGCGACCAGCTCGAGGTGTTGCAGGCATTCACCGAACGTGTCGGCGCACCCAGGCGCACGATTGCATGGGGCAGCTCGATGGGCGGACTGGTGTCGCTGGCGCTGGTGGAGCGAGCGCCAGAACGCATCAGTGGCGCACTGCCATTGTGCGGTTCGGTGTCCGGCTCACTGGGCATGCTGAACACTGCGCTCGATGGCGCGTTTGCATTCCAGACGCTGGTTGCACCGGATGCCGGCATTCGCGTGACCGGTGTGGATGATGACCGGTTGAACGCAACCCGTGTCCAGCGCGCACTGGATGCCGCCTGGCAGTCTCCTGCAGGCCGTGCGCGCGTCCTGCTCGCTGCGGCGCTGGCGCAATTGCCCGCGTGGAGCGATCCGCAGTCCGCGGAGCCTGCGGCCACTGACGTCGACGCGATAGCCGAGCAGATCCGCAGGACCTTCGTAGCCGGCGTGTTCGTGCCCCGCACTGACCAGGAACGCCGCGCTGGCGGCATGTACGGCTGGAATACCGGCATCGACTACCGCGCATTGCTGCGCCGGACGCAGCTCGCACCGCTGGTGCAGCACCTTTACGCGCAGGCCGGGCTGAGCCTCAGTGCAGATCTTGCGCGATTGAACGCTGCGCCGCGCATCTTGGCGCACACCTCTGCAGTGGCCTACATGCGCGCCAACTTCGTGCCGAGCGGCGCCTGGCGGGTGCCGGTGCTGACACTGCAGACCACGGGCGATGGGCTCACCGTGCCATCCACGCATGGCGCACTCGCCGAACTCACACGCCGTGCCGGACGCAGCGCAGCGCTTGCGCAGCTGTGGGTGCACGGCGCCGGTCACTGCACGCTCACCTCCGCCGAGACCGCCGCCGCGCTGGCAACACTGGAACAACGACTGGATTCCGGTCGCTGGTCAGTCAAGCCGCGCGACCTTGCCGCACGCGCAGCAGACCTTGCGGGCGAGCGGCGCTTCGTGGATTACAAACCACCTGCACAGCTACGCGTCTGCGGCGCACGCGCCGGCAGCTGCCGCGGTGAACCTGCGCCCGCTCTGGAGTCGCGCTGATGAATGGCCTCGTACTGGCGACCGGCGATCTTGCTCCCGACCGCGATGATCCAGACAGCAGCTTCGATGCCACGCGCGCGCTGTTGAACGCAGCGGAGCTGGTGTTTGGTCAGCTTGAAACCAGCTTCGCAACGCGCGGCACGCGCCTGCCGCAGGCACGCCATGCCGTGATGGCGCAGCCGGCCTGTGCTGCAGCGCTCGCTCGCGCCGGGTTCGACGTCATTTCCTTCGCCGGCAATCATTGCCTCGACTGGGGCAATGAAGCCTTCGCCGAAACGCTTGCGCATCTGGCAGAGGCGGGACTTGCAGTGGTGGGCGTTGGCGCCAATATCAGCGCGGCGCGCAAACCGGTGATTCGCCTGCTGGCCGATGGCACGCGCGTGGCCTTTCTCGCGTACTCCTCCATTCTTCCACAGGCCTACTGGGCCGAAGCCAACCGCCCGGGCTGTGCGCCACTGCGTGCCCACACGCTGTACGAGCAGATAGAACACGATCAGCCCGGCACGCCGCCGCGCATCCACACCTTTGCACATGCAGCGGATCTCGCCGCCATGCAGGATGACATCCGGCGGGCCCGTGCGCAGTCCGATGTGGTGCTGGTGTCGCACCACTGGGGCATCCACTTCGTGCGGGCAGAGATTGCCGACTACCAGCGCGAAGTGGCACGCGCCGCAGTAGCCGCGGGCGCCGATGCCATCCTCGGGCATCATGCGCACATCCTGAAAGGCATCGAATGCATCGAAGGTCGCCCCGTGTTCTACAGCCTGTGCAATTTCGCCACCGACCTGCGCATGACGCCCGAACATGCCGCGCGGCCGAGCTTCAAGGAAATCCAGAAACTGGGTGAGGACTGGGAACCGGACTTCGGCAGCCTCTACAATTTTCCGCCGGCGTCACGGCTGTCGATGATCGCCCGTCTGCACATCGCCGACGGCCGCATCCGCGAGTCGGGTTTCGTGCCGCTGTACATTGATCGCGATGCGGTGCCGCGGCCCCTGGCGCCGGCTGATCCGCAATTCGGCGCGGTGCTCTCGTATCTGCGCGCGGTTACGGCTGAAGCTTCGCTCAACGCCCGGTACGAGATCGCGGCAGCGCATGTGCGCATTGCGAATGCGACATGAAATCCTTCGCGCGCCTGCCGCTGGAAGGCATCGTGGTGCTGTACTTCCTGAGCTACATCCCGAACATCCTGCTGACACGCCTTGCCACCAGTAGCGTGGCTACAGATCGTGGCCGGCCGCTCACGGGGCTTGAAACCCTGCCTGTTTCGCTCACGGTAAACCTGCTGCTTACCTACGCGTTCATCTGGCTTTCAGGGTGGCACCGCGATGCCCATGGCGTGAACTTTGGCGGCGCGCGCCTCCCCGTTCCCACGCGCTACACCGCGCTGTCCGGCCTGGGAACCGCACTGGTGCTGTTCACGGTGCCGCTGTCATTCACCTTCACCGATGTGAGCATTCCCTTCATCCAGCTGCTGATGCGTGGCGACATCCTGCTGATCGCACCGCTGGTGGATCTGATGTTCGGCCGTCGCGTGCGCTGGTGGAGCTGGACTGCGCTGGTAATCGTCGGCGTAGCGCTGACTCTGGTGGTAGGGCAACGCGGGGGCTTTCACCTGCCGCCGCTGGCCATCGCCACCGTGGTGCTTTACACGATCGGCTACTTCCTGCGCCTGGCGGTGATGACACGTATCTCGAAATCCGGGGACGATGCCAGCGTACGCCGCTACTTCGTCGAGGAGAAGCTCATCGCCCTGCCGATGTCGATCGTGGCGCTGGCGGCAGTGTCATGGGTCGGCTTTGGCGCGCAGGCGGATGAACTGGCCTGGGGATTCACGCGCGCCTGGGGTGATCCGGTGTTCCTGCTGCTGGCCGGAGGAGGATTCACGCTGACCATCATCTCCGTGTTCGCGGCAATCATCCTGCTCAATCCGCGCGAGAACAGCTACTGCGTGCCACTGGAAAGATCATCCAGTCTGCTCGCAGGCCTGGCTGCAGCTTTCGTGCTGCACTGGGCGTGGGGACAACCGAGCCCCACGCACATGGAACTGGTCGGCGCTGCGCTGCTGCTCGCCGCCATCCTGCTGCTCACCTTTGCACCGAAATTTGCGCGAGGCGAGGCCAGGCCAGGCGGTTGAGATCAACCACTCCTGCAGATCAGGCGCTCTCGCGCGCGATCAGACGGAAGCCCACATCGATGACCTTTTGCACGATGCGCTCGCCCGAGGCACGCCGCCGCAGTACCGCCACCGCCTCGCGTCCAATGCGCGCGCCATCCACGTCCACGGTGGTGATCGACGGTCGCATGTCGCCCGCGATGGCCATGTTGCCGAAGCCCACCACTGCAAGTTGATCGGGCACGCGGATACCAGCGGCCTGCGCTTCGATCATCACGCCCTGCGCCAGCACGTCGGAGCCGCACACGATCACGTCGGGCAGTGGATCCAGCTGCGCCAGTTGTCGCCAGACCAGCCGTGAATGGCCGAAGCGCGTGGGCAGCGGCACATCGATCACCACCGGCGGCTTGTGCCCGGTATTGCGCCATTCTTCGAGAAATCCGTCGCGCCGCTGGCGCGCGCGCGCGCCCTCGGCCACCGCGAGCATGGGCCGCGTATAGCCGCGACCATGCAGGAAGCGGGCAACGTCGCTGCCCACGGCCAGATGCGAGAAGCCCACCGTAATGTCGATGGGATCCTCGGGCATGCCCCAGGTCTCGATCACGGTCATCGTGCGCTGGCGCAGCCGCTCGCGGGTGTCCGCATCGGTGATGATGCCGGTGAGGATCATGGCATCAGCGCGCCGCGACAGCGCCGCATCGATCAGCTCCGGCATGCGTGCATTGCCCGTACCGGTGAGGCCGAGCATCACCACATGGCCATCGAGCGAGAGCTCTGCGGTCATCGCCTCGATGGTGTCATTGAAGATGGACTGTGCGATCTCGGGAACCAGTACCGCCACCAGGCGGCTGCGATTCGACGCCAGCCCGCCGGCCAGCAGATTTGGCACGTAGCCGGTGGCTTCGATGGCCGCGCGGATGCGGGCCGCCGTGGCCGGCGCGACGATCGCGGGATTGTTGTAGAAGCGCGAAACCGTGGCAGTCGACACGCCCGCCCGCTGGGCGACGTCTTCGAGTTTGGGGATGGGCGCGGGGGGATTGGTCATGGGCGGACAGTGCAACACTCCCGCGCCCGGAAAAAAAGCCCTGCAAGCGCTTGCATCGGTACCTATACTCGCCAACCATGACCCAGGACTTCGATCCGCTGGCACCCGAGGACTTCGACAGTCCGCACGTCGACTACGCGCGCCTGCGCGGTGAATGCCCTGTAGCCCACAGCGATGCGTGGGGCGGCTTCTGGGCGCTGATGAAGTACGCCGACGTGGCTGCGGCCGCCATCGACAGCGACACCTACATCACCTCGAAGCAGAACGTGGTCCCGAAGGTGGCCTTCACCGGCCGCCGGCCGCCGCTGCATCTCGACCCGCCGGAGCACACGCCCTACCGGCGCGCGCTGTCGCCACTGCTGTCGACACAGCGGGTGGCGCGCTTTGAACCGGTAATCCGCGACATTTGCCGCGAACTGCTCGGCCACATGGCGGCCAAGGGCGGCGGCGACATCTGCGAGGAATTCTCTTCCCGCATGCCCATCCAGGTGTTCAACGCATGGATGAACCTGCCGCGCGAGCAGGCCAGTGAACTGGCCGAAGTGGGCCGCCGCTACAACATCGCCGTGCAGTCGAACGATGAAGCGGGCACCAAGCAGACCAGCCTGCGTCTCTACGAAATGGCGCGCACCGTGCTGGCCGACCGCAAGCGCAATCCGCTGCCCGTGGACCAGGACGCGACCAGCGCCCTGCTGGCGGCGCGGGTCGACGGCCAGCCCCTGCCCGAGGAAATGATCGTGGGCACGATCCGGCAGGTGCTGGTGGTCGGGATCATCGCGCCGACCGTGATGATTGGATCCATTTCTGTTCACCTGGCCAGAAATCCCGAGCTGCAGACTCACCTGCGCAACAATCCGGCGCTTTCCGAGGCGGCCACCGACGAATTCCTGCGCCTTTACACGCCCTATCGCGGTTTTGCGCGCACCGCGCGCTCCGATGTGACCTTGCATGGCCGCACCATACCGGCCGGCGAGCCCATAGCGCTGGTCTATGCCTCGGCCAACCGCGACGAAGACGTGTTTCCGGATGGCGCGAGCTTCCGTCTCGACCGCCCGAACATGAAGGATTCCGTCGCGTTCGGCCGCGGCCCGCATATGTGCCTGGGTGCACCACTGGCACGGCTCGAGATGCGGGTCGCGCTGGAGGAACTGCTGGCACTCACACCCGGTGGCTTCACGCTCAACGGCACAGTGGTACCGACGCGGTTTCCGGAGATCGGGGCATTGCGCGTGCCGCTGCGATTCGGCTGATCAGCAACAGACGAGACCTGCAGCACAGGTCCGCAACGATGAGGGGGGAGGATGCAGCACAGAAGTTGGCGCCGCATCGCGGCAGCGATTGCAAGCCTTGCAGGCGGCCTTGCGCTGGGTGCAACACCCGACTTCGGCGGCATCTGGCTGCCGGTTGAATCGCTTTCCACGCCGTGGCCCGAGCCGCTGCCGCTCACGGATGCAGCGCGCACGCGCTTTGGCGCATTCGATCCAGACCGCGATGAACCAACCGGCTTCTGCATGCCACTGGGTACGCCACGCAATACCCTGGCTGGCACGAGTCCGATGGAAGTGCTGCAGACGGCCGACCGCGTGTACTTCGTATTCCAGCCCAACCTGCTGAACGCCGAAACACGGCGCGTCTATCTCAACCTGCCCGCGAAGCCCGCAGACCCGGAGCGCCTGCCCACCTGGCTCGGCACCTCACGCGGCCAGTTCGAGGACGACGTGCTGGTGGTCGACACTACGGAGATGGAGCCGCAGGCCATCCTGCATGGCAGCGGCCTTGCGCACAGCGGGCAGTTGCGCCTGCGCGAACGCTGGCACCTGGGCAGCGACGCAAAGCGCGGTCGCATCCTCATCAACGATCTGGTGCTGGATGACCCCGCCAGTTTTCGCGCGCCGGTGCGCCTGCGCCGGGTCTTCGCACATGCAGCGGACGCGCAGTTTGCCGAAGGACAGTGTTCCGAACAATTGTGGATCGACCAGCTCTGGCGCCATCGGCTGATGGAACATGCCGGCGCACGCAAGGCTGCTGCATCTGCCACGGAAGGCCCGAAATGACCTGCCGCGTGCTGATTGCCGGCTGCATCGCGCTGGGACTTGCAATGCCTGGCTCCGCATCGCATGCCGCAGAGCACCCCGCGGTTGCCCGCGACATGGCCGGCGTATGGCTTCCCGACAGTCGCCGCAGCGGGCGTCCACCGCAGGACTGGCCGCTCCGCCCGGAAGTCAAGGCAGCCCGTGACCGCTACCGCGCGCAATACGGCCCCATCGATCCGACCGTCGATGACGCCAATGCCTCATGCATCCCCGAACCAATGCCCTATCCGGTGCGTCTGTTCGCGCAGTATCCGTTCGAGATCCTGTTCACGCCCGGGCGCATGACCATGTTCTTCGAGATCTACGGCAGCCTGCGCCGCATTCCGATCGGCGCAGTGCGCGCCGCTGCGCTCGAGACATTGCCCACGCCGATGGGTCGCTCCCGCGGACACTGGGAAAACGACACGCTCGTGGTCGAGACGACACAGCTGCGTCGCGAAGGCGCAGGCCAGCCCAACGGCGACCCACCCGTGAGCAATGCACGCCGCATCGTGGAACGCTGGTCAATGGGCAAGGACGAGGCCGGACAGAAGCAGCTGCGCAACGAGATCACAATCAGTGACCCGGTGGTGCTCACGCAACCGGTGTCGTTTCGCATGGTCTACAAATGGTCGCCCGACATCGAAGTGGGCGAATACCTCTGCCAGCAGGATATCTGGGACCAGAACCTGCAGGGCTCACCGAGTACCGTACCGTGGCGCCAGTAAGCCCGCAGCGGTTACTCGGGGATCTGCTGGCCGCGGATCCACTCCTTGCCGCTGGCGAAGCGGATGCGCGACAGGTACATGAAATGCGCGTCGGTGCGGTCGGCAAAGCCCGTGACGGTGACGCTGTCGCCGGCCTTCAGGTCGCCCGGCTTCCAGTCGTACCGGACCAGCAGCACGCGCCCCGGCGTGAACACCTTGTAGTTGCCGGCCTTGCCGGCAGCATCGGTCACTGTGATGTCAATGAACGAGTGCGGGTTGGTGAAGCCGAAGTACGTCACCATGCCAGTGATTGTCTGCTCCTTGTTGCGATCGAAGTTCGCCGTGGAGTGATGCGCGCCGGCCACGACGCCAAACAGCGCCAGCACCGGGAAAACAAGCCTCTGAATGCGCATCGCGTACTCCCTGATTCTCGTGACAGCAATGGAATAGACGCATCGATTCTCATCCCGCGCTGGAAAAACAGTCAATCCCGCGAGGCACTGACGCAGAAGATATTTGCGGCAATCGTTGCACTTGTTGCGACATGCGCAAGGCTGCACGCAGCTATGCCGCTTCTGCCGGCACGCAACCATTGAAGAACAAAACCAAAGGGGATTAACACCATGAGATTGCCATTCATCATCACCGCCTCCGGGCTGGTGCTGCTCGCAAGCCCGATCTCCAGCGCGGTCGCACAGGAGACCAGCAGCGGAGCAAACAGCGAGCTCGACGAGCTTGTCGTCACCGGCACATTCATCCGCCGAACGGAAGGATTCACGCCCGCCTCGCCCGTGCAGGAGATCGCCAAGGAAGACTTTGACGCGCACGCGCCGCGCACTGTCGCGGACTTTCTTACTCAGCTGCCGTACAGCTTCAACACCACCTTCACTGTGGGGCGGGCCCTCGGCTCGTCGAACGGCTCGGGCAGCCTGAACCTGCGCAATCTGGGCTCAGACGCCACACTGGTGCTGCTCAATGGCCGCCGCGTCGCGCGCGATGCCGTCACGGTCGGCAACGTCGACGTCAATTCGCTGGTGCCGCAGATCGCCATCGAGCGTATCGATGTTCTGAAGGATGGTGCTTCTTCGCTGTACGGCTCCGATGCGGTCGGCGGTGTCGCCAATTTCCGCACGCGTCGCAATTTCCAGGGGTTTGAGCTGCAGGGCCAGGGCGACATGCGAGAGTACGGCAGCACCACCGACTACCGCCTGTCGGGCCTGTGGGGTGCGCAGACCGACACCTCCGGCGTAGTGGTGTCGTTCGAGCACTTCAATCGCGCGCCGTTTACCTGGGAGACCTACGAGATCATTCGCGACCGCCCGGGCATTGACGGCGCCTTCCGGCTCGCCGGCTGGCCAGCCCGCTACTCGATCCCGAACCGCAATGCAGCCGGGGCGGTTGCCGGTGCTGCCACCACCATTGCCGATCCGCTGTGCGCGCTGTTCGCACCTTCAGCCAACACCACCGGCAACCCCGTCACGCGCCTGGGCGTCAGCTATCCGTCCAACTGCCAGCAGAACGTGCCACTTGGCACCAACGCCAACGCCGACGAGAACCGCAACCAGGGGTTCGTCGAGGTGCACCACGAGATCAATCCCTCCCTCAAGTTCTTCGGCGAAGCCAGCTTCCTGCGCGTGCGCACGTCGATCACCGACACGCCCGGAGCTGCAGTGAATCCCGGACCCGGACAGCCGGCAGTGATCATTCCGGGTTACGCACCTTCAAACACCTTCCGCGCCCTGAATTCGGCCGGCGTGCCGCTGTATGCGCAGAACAGCGGCGTGCAGCTGGGCTACAACAAGGACGGCGTGGGCGGCAACGATTTCCTGGCGGCGCGCAACACCGCAGGCCAGGTGATCGTGGTCGGTACGGATCCGAATGCGCTGGGCGCCAACGGCCTGCAGGTGGTGCCGTTCTGGGAAGACGTCACCGTGTTTGCCGGCAGCCGCATCTTCGGCATGACCTGCAACCTGCCCGGCGATCCGGGTTCCAGCGTCAACTGCCGCAGCCAGATCAACCCCACGCGTTACCACGTTGATGCTCAGCGCTTCGTG
>JANPGU010000204.1:0-2142 GCA_031424095.1 Gammaproteobacteria bacterium | reverse complement strand
GGTAAGGAAGGAATAGCCTTCGCTGCCGGGACGCGAGTGGATGATCGCGGCATAGCCGAAGCAGATGTGCACGGCCGTCTTGCCGGTGATTCCTTCCAGTGCCGTGTTCAGTGCTTCGAGACCGAACTGCCGCGCTTCTTCCGGCCGCGCCTGCATATAAGGCTCGTCGATCTGCACCACATCTGCACCCGCGGCGAACAGATCGCGGATTTCCTCATTCACGGCCTTCGCGTAATCCATCGCCGCCTTCTCGCGGCTGCCACCGTAGTGATCGATCTGCGCCTGCTGCGCCATCGTGAACGGTCCCGGCACGGTGATCTTCACGCGACGGTTGGTGTTCGACGTAAGGAAGCGCACATCCTCGACCATCACCGCATGCTTGCGGCGGATCTTGCCAGTGACACGCGGCACGGGGTTGGGATGGCCGCTGCGATCCAGCGCAGTGCCGTGGTTCTCCATGTCCACGCCTTCCAGGGCGGTCGCGAAACGGTTGGAATAGCTCTCGCGGCGGATCTCGCCATCGCTGACGATGTCGAGCCCCGCGGCTTCCTGCGCGCGAATGGCAATCAGCGTCGCATCATTCCAGGCCTCTTCCAGATACTGCTCCGGAATGCGCCACAGCTCACGCGCACGCACGCGGGGCGGAAAACGTCCTGCCAGTTTGGCGCGATCGATCAGCCATTCGGGCTGCGGATAGCTGCCGACGATGGTCGTTGGAAAAAGCATGCAGGAAACCCCTCTCTCTTATGTTCGCTCAGGCCATTTTGCGCCAGCGACCAGCGCGGCGCGAATCTCGTTGCCGTGTTCGTTGATCAGCGGTGCGGGGTCTACCGACATGGCGCGCTGCCCATCGAACTGCACCGGTGGACGCACCTGCTGCTTCGCTGCATGCGGATTGTCCACTGGCACCATCAGCCCCAGGTGCTTGACCTGTGGATCATCGACTACCGCATCGACCTTGTTGATCGGTGCGAAGGGCACATCGTGCCGCCCCATGATTTCCACCCACTCGGCCAGTGGACGCCTGCAGAACAGGCTGTCCAGTTCGCGGCCCAGTTCCGTGTAGTGCTCGATGCGCAGCAGTCGCGTAGCGAAACGCGGATCGGCGCCGAGCTGCGGTGCATCCAGCGCCTTCAGCAGACCGGTCCAGAATTTATCGAGCGAGGAAAGATGGATGGCGACCAGGCCGCCATCACCGGTACGCAGGATATGTGCCTGCGCCAGGCGCGGGCGATCGGCGGATTTCGGCACCGTGCCCAGCGCGAAATACGCGGTGAACGGCTCGATGGCGAAATGCGCCATTGCTTCGAGCATCGAAATCTCCACCACGCGGCCCTTGCCGGTGCGGGTGCGATCGAACAAAGCGCCGAGCACGCCATACGCGGCATAGATGCCGGTGATGGCATCGGCCAGCGCCGGACCCAGGAACCGCGGCTGGTCTTCATCGACCACCACACTCAGGAATCCGCTCAGTGCCTGCGCGACCGAGTCGTAGCTGGGACGGTCCACATAAGGGCCGCTGGTGCCAAAGCCGCTGATGGTGCAGTAGATCAGTTTGGGGTTGAGCTGCTGCAGCCGTGCCGCACCCGCGCCCAGGCGGTCCGCAGTGCCGGGCCGGAAGTTCTGGATGAAGATATCCGCGTCCGCGATCAGCTGGTCGAACACCTTGCGGTCCGCGTCCTGCTTCAGGTCGAGCGCGAGACTGCGCTTGTTGCGGTTGTAGGCCTGGAAATGCGGCGAGTAGTTGCCGCCCTGGTAGGCGCGGTAAGGATCGCCGTCCGGGCTTTCGATCTTGATGACGTCGGCACCCAGGTCCGCCAGCATCAGGCCGCAGCAGGGGCCCGTGATGAACGTGCCCTGCTCGACGATGCGCACCCCGCGCAGAACATCCAGTCCCTTCATGAGTTCTCCGCCGTAAAGCCCGGCGGTAATACGCCGTCATAGCCCACCGCCTGCGAGCCCGCGTGCGAGAGCACGAATCCAATCGGTTTCACCTGCTCTTCCAGCAGGTGAGCCACCAGGCTCGCGGTGCGCGCCAGGATCGGCACGCCCTTCAGTGCGCCAACCGGAAAGCCGGCATCCAGCAGCACCGCGGGAATTGCGGCCGACACGTTCATGACCAGCGTCTTGCCAGTCAGTTCC
>JANPGU010000203.1:0-12468 GCA_031424095.1 Gammaproteobacteria bacterium | reverse complement strand
CGCAACCAGTGTGCCGGTGCGCTGCAGCACCACGCGGAATGCCTTGCCCGGAGGTGGCGCCAGGAAACGTTCGAAGTGCAGATTCTGCTCTGGCCAGCCGCTGTCGCGCGCGCAGGCCAGCGTGCCGTCGATCATCCCGGCGGGACCGCAGACATACAGGTGCGTGCCCAGCGGCTGATGCTCCAGCAGTCTGGCGCTGGGCAGCACCGTGTTCTCGGCGTCGCAGTAGACGTGGATGCGATGCGCCCCATAGCGCTGCTGCAGATCCTGCCAGTACGGGCCGTGACTGCGAGTGCGCAGCGCATAGTGCAGCTCGAACGCTCGGCCCTCGCGCTCCAGCTGCTGCATCATCGCGATGAACGGCGTGATGCCGATACCGCCGGCAAACAGCAGGTGCTTGCGGCCACGCTGGTCGATGGGAAACAGGTTCATCGGCAGGCTGACGGTGAGGGTGTCGCCCACCTTGACCTCGCCGTGCATGAAAACCGAACCGCCGCGGGAATTCGCGACCCGCAGCACGCTGATCTCGTAGGCGGAAGAGTCATGCGGCGGCGACATCAGCGAATACGGATTGCGGCGCAAGCGGCCGTTGTCCCGCATCGATACCACCACATGCGCGCCACCGGAAAAGATGGGCAGCGGTGCGCCGTCAGGACGTTCGAGCCGGAAGCGTTTGACGTTGTCCGCCACCTGCGTCACGGCGGTGACCCGCAGCGTCATGTCGGTATTGATGCTCATGGATACAGCTGCTGAGGGGCAGGGGCCGTGCCGGGAGCTTCCGCATCGATGTTCACACCCTGGAAGGCCGCGATGCGGCGCGAGTAATGGTCGCGCACGAACAGCTGCAGGCCGCAATGGGAACAAGGGAAGGGGCTGATTCTGACGTCTTCTGTCAGCCCCTTGCAGTGCACGCATTGCACCCGGCGCGCGAGTGAACCTCGATGTTCGGTGAGAATCGATGCAGCGTCCATTCCTGCATCGAGCGCGACCAGCATGACCTGGCCGATGAATCCTTCCGTGCCGGCGACATACAGTCGCGTGCCCATGGTCGCCGTGGCGAGCGTGGTGCGCAGACGCCCCAGCAATGTCGCGACGGTGGGTGTCTGCCAGAAGTCGTGAGGCGAGAGCTTGCGCAGCGTCACGGCATGCGAGTCGGTGGGACCGTGCGGCACGTAAAGTATTTCCGACCGCACGAGAAATTCCGGACCAAGGGCAACTACTTGATCGGTGAGCGCCAGTGCACCGTCGCCCTGCAATGCGAAGAGATGGCGCCGCGCCTGCAGACTGATCTGCAGGCCCGTATAGACCGGACGGCTCTTGATGGCCGGGTCAGCCACCTTGCCCTCAGCCGACTGCCGTGCGTTTGGTCTTGCCCGGATCGTCGAAGGTGATGCTGTGCGCGATGGCGCCGGCATTCACATTCTTGCCGGCCACCGTGAGCTTCGCGCCCTGCACGGCGTACCCGACCTCCACCCGCATGATGGCCATCGATTTCCCCGTCAGCTTCGAATAGCAGGGGCAGGTGATGACGCCGACCTTGCGCCCATCCGCCAGCACCGCGTCGCCGCCATCCGCCTGCTGGTCCGAGTCGATGAGGAGGCCATAGATCCTGAACCGCTCCTTGCCCTTCAGCCGCAGATGTTCCTCCGCGCCGCGAAAGCCGACCTTGCCGGGGCTGACCGTGAAGTCCAGGCCCAGCTCCCACAACGAATCCCCAGGCGGCTGATCGTCGAAGGGATACATCTGCGAATTGTCATACGGGTAGAACAGCAGATAGCTTTCGACGCGCAGCATGTCGAGCACGCTGAAGCAGCACGGAATGATGCCGAGCGACTTGCCTTCGGAAAGGATGGTGTCCCAGACCAGCGGCGCGTCCTGGCCACGTACAAACAGCTCATAGCCGCGTTCGCCGGTATAGCCAGTGCGCGAGATCATCACCGGCGCACCGAACAGCGTGGTCTGCATGTGATGGAAGTATTTCAGGTCGCGGATTCCCGGCACGTGGCGACTGAGGTAATCGACTGCCAGCGGACCCTGCAGCGACAGATCATGCAGGTCATCGTCGAACTGCACGGCGCAGTTGCGGCCGGTGGCCTGCTTCAGCACTTCTTCATAGCCTGAGCCGGAGCCATGCACCAGCATCCAGGCATTCGGCCCCGTGCGATACACAATGCAGTCGTCGGTGAAATGCCCGCGATCGTTCAACATGCAGGCGTAGACCGAGCGACCGGGATAGATCTTGGTCATGTCCCGGGTGGTGATGTATTCCAGCACCGCGATGGCATGTGGTCCGGTGAGATGGACCTTCTTAAGGCCCGACACGTCCATGAGCCCGGCTGTGGTGCGGATGGCGACATGCTCGTCGGCGATGTCCTTGGCATAGGCCCATGCCGTGCCCATTCCGTTCCAGTCTTCGAGTTTGGAACCCAGCGCGCGGTGCCTGTCGGCGAGGGCCGAGAATCTCCAGCTTAGGGGCATACCAACCTCGCAAGTCTGGCCATGGAAGCTGTTCAGAGTTTAGGCAAGTTTTACTCGGACGCAATAGTTTTTATCAGGGCGCAAAAACGGTTGCCGGTTACCACCAGCCGGCCATCCTCAGTCATAGGTGAGTGCGGACCGCACCGCCAGTCCATTCCAGCGCATAGGCGGAACGAGCTTCAGGTCGATGAGGGCGATCAGACCGCCGACCTCGAAGCCCGACTGCTCGCACAGTTGCGCCGAAGCCAGCATCGTTCCGCCCGTGGCGATCACATCGTCCACCACCAGCACACGACCTGCGCCTGGCTGCATTTCGAGCGTGGCAGCGCCGTATTCCAGCAGATACGCCAGGCTCGCCACCGGTGGTGGCAGCTTGCCCTGCTTGCGGATCGGGATGAACCCCTTGCCCCGGCGCAGCGCCAGTGCGGCTCCCAGGATGAAGCCACGCGATTCGATGCCGGCGATGGAGTCGATGTCGGTCCATTCCGGGTCGGTCAACAGTGCGTCCAGTGCAGCGATGGTGGGCCCGAACTGCGCCTTGAGCAGCGGCATGATGTCGCGGAACAGGATGCCGGGCTGGGGGAAGTCTGCTACCGGGGCGATGTATTGCTTCAGATCGATCATGGCCAGCCTGCTTTTGACACAGCGAACTCTAACCTTTCATGGATTGCCTGCCCGGTCAGCCGTCGGGTTTTTGGTAGGCTTTGTCTCAATGGAAGCAGCCAGCGCCACCGGCGACTCGCCCCCGGAACCGACCACCTGCCCGACCTGCCACGGCGCGGGCACGGTGCTGATGTCGCTGTGCTGTGGCCGGGGCTGCGCCACCTGCCCGGGCGACGGCATGTTCGACAATGTTGAATGTCATCGCTGTCGCGGCGCTGGCCACCTGCCCGCCGTGCATCTGGACTGATCCGAACCACCCCTCTACGATGCCGGCCATGCGTAACGGGAAGTTCCTGCTGACGTTCGTGACCTGCGTGCTGCTGCCGCTATTGGCCAGCGCTGATGATCTGGTGGGCCTGATCCGCAGCGGCGACGGCGCTGCGCTCGTGGCGATCCGCGGCGGTGCCGATGTCAATGCCCTGCAGAGTGATGGTTCGTCGCCATTGCTGTGGGCGGTGTACAGGGTCGATCACACGCTGGTGCAGGAACTGCTGGCGCGCGGCGCCATGCCCAATGTGCGCAACATGCTCGGCGCCTCGCCGCTTAACGAAGCGATCGCAATCAACGACCTGACGATGGTCGAGATGCTGCTGAAGGCAAAGGCCGATCCGAATCTGAGCAATGATGACCAACAGACGCCGCTGATGATTGCAGCGCGCAACGGCTCGCTGCCGATCGCCCAGGCGCTGGTGAAGGCCGGTGCCAGGGTCAACGAACGCGAGAAGCTGCGTGGCCAGACGGCATTGATGTGGGCAATCGGCGCCAACAGTCCTGCCGTGGTCGACTTCCTGATAAAGCACAAGGCCGAAGTGGATAACCGCGCCGCGGAAAACGACTGGGGCAACCAGATCACCTCCGAGCCTCGCGCCCAGTACCGGCCCACCGGTGGACTCACGCCGCTGCTTTACGCCACGCGTTCAGGCTGCCTGGAATGCGTGAAGTTGCTGCTGAAGGCGGGTGCCGACATCAACAAGCCAACGCCTGATGGCGTGACGCCGCTGATGAATGCGATCGACAACAACAACTATGCGGTCGCCAACTATCTGCTGGACAAGGGCGCCAATCCGCACCTCATGGACTGGTGGAGTCGCTCGGCCGTTTTCCTGGCCGCCGACATGCGCACCCGCGGCGGTAACGGACGCGGCCTGGGGAATACCGCGAATGGACTCGGCACTCCCGGTGCGCCGGATCCGGGCCAGGCTGCCGATGCAGCCGACGGCGCGCCCAAAGGCAGTGCCATACAGATCCTGCAGCGCCTGCTCGAGATGGGCGCGGATCCGAACACGCAGCTCGACATGCATCGGCCATTCCGTGGCCGCTTCACCGATGACCTCATCACCACCGGTTGCACGCCGTTGCTGCGGGCCGCGATCTCCACCGATCGCGAAGCGGTGGACCTGCTGCTCAAGCATGGCGCATTGCCCGATCTGCCCAATGTGATGGGTGTGACGCCACTGATGGCCGCCTCCGGAATCGGCATGTTTGTCGGCGCGTCGGGCGGATGGCAGGGTCCCATGGGCGTCGGTGACGAACAGCAGACCAATGCCATTGCCGTGATCGGGCTGCTGCTCAAGGCCGGCGCGGATATCAGTGCGCGCATCGCCGATACCAGCAGCCACACCGCATTGATCGCACGGCCGAGTTCGATGACCGATCGGCAGGGACAGACTGCATTGTTCGGCGCCGTGGGCGCGGGTAACGGCGGTGATCAGACCCGCAGCTGGACCCGCGTTGCCAAATTCCTGATCGACAATGGCGCGAAGCTCGACGTGAAGGATGCTGCCGGCAAGACCATCCTGGACGCGCTGGCCGGCAAGGCCGGCGGGCGCGACACCCCCAGCACGCCAGAGATGGTCAAGCTGATCAAAGGTGCGATGGGAGTAACCTGATTCTGCGCGCAGGCCCGAACGCGCTGGTATGCGGCGTGCTGGGTCTGCTGCTGCTGGGAGGTTGCGCTACCGTGCCGCAACGGCTCCCGTCCGGGATCGCCAACCCGGAACTGGGTGCGAAAATTGCCGCCGATGCACTCGCACTGCTGGGTCGCCCTTACCGATACGGGGGCAGTGACCCCGCCGGATTCGATTGCAGCGGACTGGTGTATTTCGTTCATGCGCGGAACGGCGTCGCTGCGCCACGCACAACCGAAGATCAATACCGCGCGGCGCGCCCAGTGCGTGCAGGCGAACTCGCTGCAGGCGATCTGGTGTTTTTCCGAATCGAGGGCCAGGAAGTGAACCATGTGGCCGTCTATGTAGGGCAGGGACGTTTTGTACACGCGCCCCAGACGGGGAAGGCGGTTGAGGCGCGCCGGATGGACGATGCCTACTTCCAGCCGCGGCTGCTTGGCGCAGCGCGGCTCTATTGAGACGGCCTGTGCTACTGGCCGCTCAGAACAAACGCGGCGCGAAATCGTTGAGGTAACGGCGCCAGTTGATCCAGGTGTGGCCGCCGCTGCTCTCGTTGTACACGTACTTGATGCCCTGCTTGTCGAGCATGCCGCGCGTGGGCGCGGAGGTGCCGTACAGGAAATCATCCTTGCCGATCGCGTAGTACACGAGCTTGAGGTCCTTCGCGCTGCGCGCCAGGGCCGCGGCGTTGTCCTTCTCGTAGTTCGCTAATTCGGCCTGGTTGTTGTTCACCCCCAGGCCCATGCTGAAGATGCCGATGTAGTTGAAGAGCTCAGGATGCGTCAGGCCGTAGCGGATGGTATGCGCGCCGCCCATCGACAGGCCTGCCATTGCGCGCGCGCTCGCCTTGGGCGTGGTGCGGAAGTCCCGGTCCACGCGCGGGATCAGGTCCTTGATCAGGTCGTCGCCGAAGTCGGTGTTCGCAAGGATGTTGCCACCGGGCCGATCCGGCGTGTGGCCGGCCGGCATCACGATGATCATCGGCTTCGCCTTGAGGGCTGCGATCAGGTTGTCGAGGATGTTTTGCGCGTGGCCGGTGCTGGTCCAGCTGTCATCGCTGTCGCCGGCGCCGTGCACCAGATACAGCACGGGATAGCGGGCACTGGATCTGAAATAGCCAGGCGGTGTGTAGACGTGGGCGCGGCGCTTGAGCCCAAGTGAACTGGACCAGTATTCCACGGTGGATACCACGCCGTGCTCGACCTTCGGGTTCCAGGTCTGGAACTCACCGGCCGCGCCGGGCACTTCAAGGGTCGACTGCGTGCCTACGCGCTCGCGCGAGAACGTGACAGCCTGCGGGTCGGCGACTGGTGCACCGTCGACGGCGAAGTGGTAACGATAATTGTCCGCGGCGACAGGCTTCACCGTGGTGCCGCTCCACAGGCCGGCTGCGTCCTTCGTCAGCGGCAGGCCGCCTCCAAACGGAATGACATCGGCCATGTCGGCCGTCGAAACATGCACTTCATTGGCAGCAGGTGCACAGATCCTGAAGGTGACGCGGCCATCGGCCAGCACCTCGGTTGATTTGTAGCGCGCGGGGGCCGCCATCGCGCTGCGCGAAAGACAATTTGCGGCTTCGGTGGCTGCAGGAGCCTGTGCCTGCAGGGCGGCGCTGGCCACTGCTCCAATTATCGAGATCACGACTTGGCGTGGCAGTGACTTGTGCATGGGCCCCTCTCTGCTCCTGTATTGGCAAGGATCTTATCGGTTCAATTCGTACTGGCAAATATTGACGGTTGCGGCAACGTTCAGCGATTCGATCGCACCGGCGCCCGCAATGGTGAAAGGCCGGGCATCCATCGCGGCCAGCACTTGGCGCGGCAGGCCACGGCCTTCATTGCCATAAATGTAGCAGTCAAACTTGCGGAAGGCGGGCGTGCTGATCGATTCTCCCTGCAGATCAAGGCTCGCGATGCGCCCGAAGCGTGCCTGCAGCGAATCCAGCGACACATCGATTTCCACCGGTACATGAAAGATCGCGCCCATGCTGGCGCGCACCACCTTGCCGTTGTACATGTCGACGCTGTCCGGACTGAGCAGACAGCGGAAGCCCCCGAACCAGGCCAGCGTGCGCAGGATGGTGCCGAGATTGCCCGGATCCTGGATCTCGTGCAGATAGATGGCGCGCTCGCCAGGCCGGGCAGGGGGTGGCGTCAGCAGAGGCACCACTGCCGCTATACCCTGCGGTGATCGCGTCTCGCTGATCATCATCATGTGGCGTGAATTCACCACGTTCACCTTGAGATGGCTGCCCCACAGCGCGAAATCCCGCGTCAGGTAAACCTCGCTCTCGCGCAGGCGTGCGTCATGCACCGCCGCCTTCTGCAGTTCCTGCACCAGGTGTTCGCCCTCCAGCAGGAAATGGCCGGACTCCTCGCGGAATTTCTTCTGCTGCAGTTTCTTGATGTCTTCGAATTTCATGAGTGCGCGCGAGCGGTGGCCATTACCGCGGCCACGCTACCAGATTGCGAAGAGGTGAGCGGCCGATGCCGCGCGCGGCCCGATCAACGTGCCGAAGGTGGAGTGACGCCGTTTGCCCGGAACTGCCGCGGCGTCATCTTGAAGCGCTGCCGGAAGCTCTGGCCGAAATGCGAGGCGCTGTTGAAGCCACATTCCAGTGCAATGTCGGTGATGGTGTGCTGGGCGTAGTACTCGTTGCACAGCAGGCGCGCCGCGCGCGTCAGGCGACTGCGCAGCAGGAATGCTGACAGCGATTCTCCCGCCGACTGGAACACCAGCCGCACGTAGCGTTCGCTCACGTTGAATTGGCGCGCCACGTCCGTCGGCCGGAAATCCCCGTCTTCCAGGCAGGCTTCGACATATTCGCGGAAGGTCGCGAGTCGGCCGCTGTTGCCGCGGTGTGCGAGCGGATCGTTGCGATCGGCGAACGCCGCCCCCACGAAGCCCGCAATCGAGCGCGCGAGCGTCGGCGGCAATGCGCCCGCAGGGCTTTCAGTGGTGAGCTCTGAACGCAGGCTGTGCAGCAGTTCGGCCATGATGCGCCGTGCACCCGACTCGGGGCGGATGACAGTGCCGGCGTATTGCATCGCCTGGGGCAGGCAAGTTTCCAGCAATGCGCTCGGCATCTCGACGCCGACGCAGCGCAGGCCGTCGCCATGGATGAACTGATAGGGCTCACTGCGGTTGATCAGGCAGAACGATCCGGTGGGCACCGCGATGCTCGGCCGGTCGCCATGAACCAGCGTGAATTCACCCTGCACCGGCATCTGCACCTGGAAAGAAGGTCGCGTGGTGCGCACCGAGCGGCGCCGCTGATGACTGACGCGCCCGCTGGCGCAGCTCACCTCGAACAGGGTCATGGGGCCGACGCGACGCCGGGTCAGTGTGCCGTCGAAATGCAACGGGTCGCGTGGCTGCACGTGCACGGGATCTGCCAGTCCGCCAAGGATCGAATTCCAGGCCTCGACCTTGCGAGGTCCGGGAATATCACGAGTTGAGAACACCTGCACCGCGTGCGCCATCTATTGCCCCTGTTACGCAGGTGTATGCGCACCTGCTTCGCCCCTGGCTGCCCTGGGCAGCAGTTCCGTACTGCGACAGTGGCGTCGAGGCCGGACGCTGTCAAGCGTTGCGCGATGGCGCACTTAGCTGAGGCTGCGCGCGACCGCCTCAGCCACCTTTATGCCGTCTACACCCGCGGAAAGGATGCCTCCCGCGTAGCCGGCCCCTTCGCCGCAGGGGTAGAGCCCGCGCACATTCAGGCTCTGCAGGGTTTCCGCGTCACGAGTAATGCGCACCGGCGAGGAAGTGCGGCTTTCGACCCCCGTCAGCACGGCATCGGCGCGGTCAAAGCCGCGAATTTGCCGGCCGAAGGCGGGCAATGCCTCGCGCATGGCCTCTATGGCATAAGCCGGCAATGCCTGCGCCAGGTCGCCCAGCAGCACGCCGGGCTTGTAGGAGGGGGTCACCTCGCCGAGTTGCGTGGAGGCCACACCGCGCACGAAATCCCCGACCAGCTGGGCGGGTGCGCAGTAGTTGTTGCCACCAAGTATGTAGGCGCTGGATTCCAACGCTTCCTGCAGCGCCATCCCGGCCAGCGGCCCGCCCGGGAAGTCCGTCTCGGGATTGATGGCCACCACGATGCCGGCATTGGCATTGCGCTCATTGCGCGAATACTGGCTCATGCCATTGGTGACCACGCGCTGCGCTTCCGAAGTGGCCGCAACCACGGTACCGCCGGGGCACATGCAGAAGCTGTACACCGAGCGGCCATTGGCGGCGTGGTGCACCAGTTTGTAATCGGCGGCCCCAAGATCCGGGTTGCCGGCAAAGCGCCCGAGCCGCGCCATATCGATCAGTGACTGCGGATGCTCGACGCGAAAGCCGATGGCGAACGGCTTGGCATCCAGATGCACGCGCCGCTGTTCCAGCATGCGCAGCGTATCGCGTGAGCTGTGTCCCAGCGCCAGCACCACATGGCGACTGTGCAGCGTCTCGCCATTGGCCAGCGCCACACCTTCGATCTGGCCCTTCTCAATCAGCAGATCGGTGACCTTGCTCTCGAAACGCACTTCACCGCCCAGCGCGATGATCTCCTCGCGCATCGCAGCCACCACGCCGGTGAGGCGAAACGTGCCGATATGTGGCTTGTTCACATAGAGGATCTCGGCCGGTGCGCCCGCGCGTACGAATTCTTGCATCACCTTGCGGCCGTAGAACTTCGGATCCTTGATCTGGCTGTAGAGCTTGCCGTCCGAGAACAGGCCGGCGCCGCCTTCGCCGAACTGCACATTGGATTCGGGCGTCAGCGTGTTGTGCTGCCACAGCGCCCAGGTGTCCTTGGTGCGGCGACGCACATCGCGGCCACGTTCCAGCACGATGGGCTTGAAGCCCATCTGTGCCAGCAGCAGGGAAGCAAAGATGCCACATGGCCCGAAGCCCACCACAATCGGGCGCTCCTTCAACAGCGCCGGTGCCCGCGCCACCGTGTGATACGAAGTATCCGGCGCAACCCCCAACTGTCGATCACCGGCGCAGCGGCGCAGCACCGCGGCCTCATCGCGCACGGTTACATCGACGATGCACACGAAAATGATGCCGCTGTTCTTCTTGCGCGCGTCATAGCTGCGCTTGAAGAGCGTGAAGTCGACCAGTTCCGTAACGGGAATGCCAAGGCGCTTCAAAACGGCCAGTTTCAGCGCTTCTGGAGCGTAGCCCAGCGGCAGGTGCAGCTCTGTAATGCGGATCACCGCGACTTCCTGGCCGGGGGAACCGGCAGAGGCGAGTAGAATGCACCGATTCTACCGCAGACCTCCCCGCACACATGCCCCGATCCAAAAGCAGCGCCACCTGGATGTCGCGCCATCTCAGCGACCCCTTCGTCAAACAGGCGCAGAAAGAGGGCTACCGTTCGCGCTCGGCCTACAAGCTGGTCGAGCTGAACGACAAGGACAAGCTGATCCGCCCGGGCATGCGCATCCTGGACCTGGGTTCCGCGCCCGGTGGCTGGTCGCAGGTGGCTGGCAAGATCGTCGGCGAGAAAGGCCGCGTGCTCGCCACCGACATCCTGCCGATGGAAGCGCTGAGGAACGTGGACTTCATCCAGGGCGATTTCACGCAAGACGCGATCGTCGCGCAATTGCTGGGATGGCTGGGCGGCGGCCGCTTCGATCTCATCATTTCCGACATCGCGCCGAACATCACCGGCATCAGTTCCGCCGATCAGGCGTCATCCATCTATTTCCTGGAGCTCGCGCTCGACACCGTGCGCAGGGCGCTGAAGCCCGGCGCCACTTTCGTGGCCAAGATGTTCCAGGGCTCGGGATCGGATGAGTATCTGAAAGAACTGCGCGCGCACTTCGACAAGGTGACGATCCGCAAGCCGGCAGCCTCGCGCAAGGAATCGCGCGAGGTGTATGTGGTGGCGAAGGGTTTGAAGGCCAGCGCCGTCATGTGACGCTGGCCGTGAGAACGCGGCGCGGCTAGCCCGATACCGGCGGCAGCTGATCGCCGGGCACCCAGAACCCATGCACCTGCGGCGTTGCCCGGTACGGCAACCGCACGGTGGCAATCGGGCCTTCGGTCAGGTGATCCGTATCGACGATCAGCAGGTCGGAGCGGTTTTCCTTCTGCCGCGCGCACACGCCGATCAAGTAACCATCCGCTTCCCTCGCGCCCTTGCGGCGCGGCACGAAGCACATCTCCGACACGGATGAATCGGGCCCCGGCTTGAACACATCCACCTTGCTGGTCTGGTGATCCACGCGCGCCCAGCCACCGCCCCCCAGCAGGAAGCCGTAGCGATAAGGCACCGTGTGATAGCGGTCGTCCTGACGCGCCAGCCCACCATTGAGCTCGGGATACATGACCTTCATGTCGAAGCTGGTCACGTTGCGTTTGCTGGTGTCGAAGGAGAAGCGACGCACGCGGCCCGTTGCCTTCACCGGGTCGAACCGGTCAGCCGGATCCGGGCTCGGAAAGAACGGAAACTGGTTGCCGTCACCGCCATCCATGTCCACGTACACCATGTTGCCATCGGTCCATGCGCCCATCACATGCGTGCACATGGTCTGCGGGCCTTTCACCCACTGGATGTCCTTGCCATCGCCATCCCGGCGCATCACACCGAGGTAGGTGTCTTTGGTGGAATCCCAGCCCCAGTGCACGCCACCCGCCTTCATGCGCTCCTCGCCGAGATAGGCGAGGGGATACACGAGGAACACGATGTGCTTCTCGGTGATGGCGTAGTCGTGGATCTCGCTGCAGTAGGGCGCCTTCACCCAGGCCTGCCACTGGGTCTTGCCCTGAGGTGAGATGCGGAACACGTTGATGTCGTTGCTGCCCAGGCCCTTCGCTTCGTAGCCGAAGGCCAGCAGATCGCCGGTGTGCGAATCATTCTTCGGATGCGCCGTGAAGGTCTGGCCTTCGATCTTGCCGTCGAAGCGGTAATTGCCGTCCAGCGTCTCGAGCGTGTGCGGGTCGAGCGCCGCCGGCATCGAATCCTCTTTCATCGCCATCACGCGGTTGTTGTGATACCAGACCTGCGTGTTCTGCGTGGCCCGTGAGAGCCCCCGCACGCTGGGGTCATCGGTGTACGGATTGCGGTACACGCCATACAACGATTTGCGCGCCTTGTTCTGCGCCTTCCAGCGATCGTTCTTCACCCAGCGGCTGCGATAATCCACATGCCCGTTCTGGATGCGGAACATGCTCACGTGACCTTCGCCATCGAAGGCGATGTCATGTTCGAGGCTGGCGGGCTTGGGGTACTGCGCATCCGGGCCCACGCGATAGAACGCGCCATTGAGATCGGCGGGGAGGCTGCCTTCGATCTCGCAGTCGTACAGCGTGTTCTCGGAGCGGTTGACGGCGCTGTTGGTAACCCCACCAGAGCCAAATTTGCCGCGTTCCGTCGGGAAACGCACTTCAGCCTGAGCGGCGGTGCTGCCCAGAGTTCCGA
>JANPGU010000202.1:0-5700 GCA_031424095.1 Gammaproteobacteria bacterium | reverse complement strand
CCGGGCGCACGGGAAACAATCACCCGCGCCGGACGCAGCAAGCGGCCATTGAGTTCGTAGCCACGCTGCACCACCTGCAGCACCGAGTCCGGCGCCGCGGAGGCAGATTCCTGCATGGCCATCGCTTCATGACGCTGCGGATCGAAGGGTTCACCCACCGGCTCGATGCCCTTGATCGAGAACTTCTCGAAGGCGCGGGCCAGCAGCTTGATCGTCGCATCCTGGCCTGCGACCAGGCTGGCCACATCGGCGCCGGGTGCACTGGCCGCCGCAAGCTCGAGGCTGTCGCGCACGGGCAGCAGTTCCTGTGCGAATTTTTCCAGCGCATAGCGATGCGCCTGGTCGACGTCGCGGGCGGCCCTTTTGCGGATGTTGTCGAGTTCGGCGGCGGCACGCAGCAGCTGATCACGATGCTGGGCAGCCAGCGCCTGGGACTCCGCCAGCTGCTGGCGCAATTCTTCCAGCTCCGTGGGCGCGGCGACTTCCATAGTGGCCTCCGCGAGCTCCGGGGACGTCTGTTCAGCACCAGGTTCCGACATCATCTCTCCTTGAAATCAACAAGTTGGAGACCATACCTGATCTCCAGCTTTACATAGCAGCTATTGGCTGCGGCGCGAGTAATTGGGATCAGCGACGCGAATTCAAGGCCGCGCCGAGCAATTTCGCGGTCAGGTCGACGATCGGGATGACGCGCTCGTAGGCCATGCGCGTGGGCCCGATCACGCCGATCACCCCCACGGCACCGGAATCGGAGCTGTACGGCGCAGTGACCACGCTGCAGTCATCCAGGATCTGGTAGCCGGACTCGCGGCCGATGAAGATCTGCACGCCCTGCCCGTGCAGGCTGAGATCGAGCAGTTGCAGGATCGCGCGCTTCTCGTCGAAGGCCTCGAACAGCCGCCGCAGTTTTTCCACGCTGGAAAGCTCGGCGAAACCCATCAGCTTGGTTTCGCCGGCGATGACCAGCTCGCGGTCATTGCGGCGTGGCTGCTCGCCGGCAAACAGCTGCTGCGCCACCGTGATCGTGTCGACCATGCCCTGGTTCAGCCGCTCGCGCATGTCGGAAAGCTGTTTGATCAGCTCCTCGCGCACCTGGTCCAGCGTGCGGCCCAGAAACTGTTCGTTCAGCACCGCAGCGGCGCGCCGCAGGTCTTCCGGCGAGATGTTGCGATCCATGTGGATGACGCGGTTCTGCACTTCGCGATCGTCGAACACCAGGATCGCGAGCACCCTCTGCTCTGACAGCGGCAGGAACTCGATATGCGTCAATGCTGCAGCCTGCGGCGCCTGCAATGACACCAGCCCCGCCATCTGCGTGACATTGGACAGCAGCTGCGACGCCATCGCGACCAGCGTGCGTGGATCCTCACCGGGCTGGAACTGTGTGCGTAGCTGATCCGCCGCCGCACTTTCCAGCGGCCGCACCTGCAGCAGTGTGTCGATGAAGAAGCGGTAACCCTTCGGCGTGGGCACCCGGCCCGCCGAGGTATGCGGCGAACTGACAAAGCCGAAGGTTTCCAGATCCGCCATCACATTGCGGATGGTGGCCGAGCTCAGGCTCATGCCCGAGTCCCGCGACAGGCTGCGCGAACCCACCGGTTGACCATCGCGGATATAGCTTTCAATCAGCACCTTCAGCAGCTGCTGGGCGCGGTCGGAAAGCTGCGATTCGTCGCGTGGATCCTGGCTCATCGTTAACCGTGGACGCTAGCCGCGCTGGCTGCTCGCGGTCAAGCTTGGTGCATGGATCACTGCATTCCTCACATAAGGGGACCAAAACGACCCCAGGCATGGCTCCCGGCCCAAGTAAACTAGGTTTACATGAACGGCCCGATCAAGACCTGCGCCCTGCTGGGACGCTTCGATGAACACACGGTGCGGGAAACAGCCGTCGCGCTGCTGCCGCACCTGCGCTCGCGCGGGCTGACCATATTGCTGCAGCAGGCCGCTGCCAATCAGCAGTTCGCCGACCTTGCCGCATGCGTCAGCGACGAAGAACTGGTGGCACGCGCGCAGCTGGCCATCGTGATTGGCGGTGACGGCTCGCTGCTATATGCCACGCGACTGGTTGCGGCCAGCGGCATCCCGTTGCTGGGCATCAATCGTGGCCGGCTCGGCTTCCTGACCGATGTCATGCCGCAGGACATGCTCCAGTGCGTGGACGCCGCCCTTGAACACCGCTGCCAGCCCGATCACCGGCCGCTGCTCGAGGCACGCCTTGTCGCTGCGGATGGCAGTGAACGCACCCAGCTCGCACTCAATGATGTGGTGCTGGCGAAATGGGAAACGGGCCGTATCCTGGATTTCGAAACGCGGGTCGACGGCTGCTTCGTCAACACCCATGGCGGCGACGGAATCGTGGTCGCCAGCGCCACCGGCTCAACCGCCTATGCACTTTCCTGCGGCGGCCCCATCGTCGATCCCAAACTCGATGTGCTCGTCGTTGTGCCGATCTGTCCGCACACGCTGGCCGATCGTCCCATCGTCATATCGGGACGCAGCGTTGTTTCCATCCTGTTGCACGATCGTTACGACACGCGCGCGCAGATCACCTGCGACGGCGTGGTGTTCGGCGAGCTGCTGTCCACCGACCGGCTGGAAATTCGCCCCTCGGTCCATCGCATCACGCTGCTGCACCCGCCGGGCTACGATTACTTTCGTCTGCTGCGCTCCAAGCTGCACTGGGGTCGTGGCGGCTCCGAGCACCAGCGCTAGGATCCCGAGGCCATGCTGACCCACCTGCACATCCGCGACCTTGCCATCGTCGAATCGGTGGAACTGGATTTCGCCAGTGGACTCACCGTACTGACCGGCGAGACCGGCGCCGGCAAATCCATCGTCGTCGAGGCACTGACGCTGGTCTGCGGCGCGCGCGCTGCCGCTGACCAGATCCGAGCCGGTGCTGAAAAAGCCGAGATTGCCGCCACCTTCGACATCCGCCAGGTGCCCCGCTCGCTGCGCGATCTGCTCGAGGCCCAATCCATCGAGGCTGACGAAGAGCTGCTGGTGCGCCGGATCATCAACGCCGATGGCCGCTCGCGCGCCTATCTGAACGGCCAGGCCGTGCCCGTGCAGCAGCTGCGCGAAATCGTTGGCGCCTTGCTCGATGTGCATGGCCAGCATGAATTCCAGTCGCTGGTGCGGCCCGGTTCGCAGCGCGAGCTGCTCGATCACTACGGCCGGCTCGAACCGCTGACCGAGCAGGTGGAGGCAGCACACCGCGTCTGGCTGGCGCTGCTCAACCGCCTGCTGGAAATCGAATCCAGACTGCGCGACCGCGACGCACGCATCGAACTGCTGCGCTTCCAGGACAGTGAGCTCGCTGCGCTGGATCTCAAACCCGGCGAGGCCGCCGAGCTTGCCGCCGAGGCCTCGCGACTGGGTAACCGCGGGCGACTCGTCGAAGGCGCGCAGCTGGCTGCGCAACTGCTATACGAAGGCGAAAGCGACACCGCGCAGGCGCAACTGGCGCGGGCGCAGTCGGCGCTGCGACCGCTGCTGGCGATGGATCCGGCATTGCATGCCGTCATGCCGCTGCTGGACGAAGCAGTCATCCGCATCACCGAGGCCGCGCGCGAGCTCGCAAGCTATGCCGAATCGCTCGACATGGACAACGCCCGCCAGTCCACGGTGGAAAAGCGGCTCGCGGCCGCCGAAGAGCTGGCGCGCAAGCATCGCGTGGCGCAGGCCGATCTGCCCGCGCATCGCATCGCATTGCACAGCGAACTCGAGGCGCTGGAAACTGCAGAACAGGACGTGGCCACACTGCGCCGGCAACAGGCGGACGCACTTGCCGCCTATCGCAAGCTGGCCGAGCAATTGTCCGAGTCCCGCGCCAGCACTGCGAAGACCTTCAGCAAGGAGATCACCGCACGCATGCACACGCTGGGCATGGCTGGCGGCAGGTTCCAGGTCGAAATCGCGCCGCATGCTTCCACGGAACCCCAGCCACACGGGCTCGACCAGATCGAGTTCCGCGTTACCGCCAACCCCGGTCAACCGCTGCGGCCGCTGGCCAAGGTAGCCTCCGGCGGCGAACTGGCGCGCCTGTCACTGGCCGTGCAGGTGGCCTGCGTTGCCGACGAGCGCCGCTGCATGGTGTTCGACGAAGTCGATGCCGGCATCGGCGGCGCGGTGGCGGAGGTGGTCGGCAAACAGTTGCGTGCGCTGGGCGTACGCAACCAGGTGCTCTGCGTCACCCACCTGCCGCAGGTGGCGGCACAGGGGCATCATCACCTGCGCGTGTTGAAACTCACCGATGGCAAGAGCACCCGCACCAGCCTGGCCGAACTCAGTGGCAACGAGCGGGTGCAGGAAGTGGCGCGCATGCTGGGTGGCGCCCAGATCACGGACAAGGCGCTGGCGCATGCCCGCGAGATGCTGTCCGCGCCGGAGACCACCAGCGGCGACACCGCCAAGCTCAAGCGCGGCCGCGCCCGGGGCTGAGGCTATTTTTTCGCCGCAGCGGCTGCGGCTTTCGACGGACAGTCCGTCCGGCGGCAGCGGCCGTACAAGATCATCGAGTGATCGTGGATATCAAAGCCGCGCTGGGCGGCAATGGTCTTTTGCCGTTCTTCGATGCCGGCATCGACGAACTCTTCGACCTTGCCACAGTCCAAGCAGACGATATGGTCATGATGATCGCCCCGGTTCAACTCGAAAACGGCCATGCCGTTCTCGAAATGACGGCGGGTCACCAGGCCAGCCGCCTCGAACTGCGTCAGCACACGATAGACCGTGGCAAGGCCGATGTCCTCGTTGGAGCTGAGCAGCGACTTGTAGATGTCTTCGGCCGATTTATGCCTGACACCGTCGCCTTCGAGAATCTCGAGGATCTTGAGCCTGGGCAAGGTGACCTTGAGCCCGGCATTTCGCAGGTCTTTGCCTTCCAATTGAGTGGGCTCCGTGTACGTCAGGTAATATGGCGAATTCTACAATGACAACCTACACCATGCGACCCACTCACTCTGCGGCAACCCCATTGCCCCGCCTGCGCGCTCGCGCGCTCGTAGCCCTGGCCCTTGCCGGCACGCTCGCCCTGACCAGCGGCTGCATCTATCGCATGCCGATCCAGCAGGGCAATGTTCTGGATCCGCTGCAGGTCGAGCAGCTCGAAACGGGCATGACCCGCTCCCAGGTATTGTTCCTGCTGGGCACACCGATGGTGCCAAACGGCTTCGACACCGAACGCTGGGATTACTACTACTACGTGCAGGCCGGTCGCAAACTCAAGCCATACAGCAAGCGCATGACCGTGTACTTCAAGGATGAGAAGGTCGATCGCATCGAACGCTCGGATGAAGTTGCGAAGGGGCCTGCAACCCCTGCGGCGGCGGAAGCACTCCCGCCCGAGCCTGCCGCCGTGCCGGGCAGCGTTCTGCCGCCGGGCACACCGCCGTCGAGCGGTCCGCGGCCTGGTGGAGCTGGCGGTCCGCCGCAGCGTTAGTCAGCATCCGGCGCGGGATTTTGCCGCGCCCGCGCCACAAAGGCATCCACCAGCGAACCCGCCATGCGCTCGATGACCGGCCCGAGCGCAAGGTTCGCGAGCCCGCCCTTGAGTTCGAAGCGCAGATGCAGCTCGACGCGGCAGCCAAGCTGCTGCGCGGAGTCCGGTGCGGCCACCGGCGTCAATGTCCACAGGCCATCCAGACTGCGAAACGGCCCCTCCTCCAGCTGCATTCCAGCATCCACATGCAGCTG
>JANPGU010000201.1:0-11858 GCA_031424095.1 Gammaproteobacteria bacterium | reverse complement strand
CCCGGTCGCTCTACCAGAAGTTCTATTGCCGCTTGTAGACGCGGACGTAGTCGACGTTCAGGTATTTCGGGAACGTCGGACTGATGGCTGCGCCGTTCCAGTCACCGATCTGCATGCCCATGATGATGCCCATGGGAATGCTGGTGACGTTCGAGCCCAGGAAGCTGGAGCGAACGGGGATGCCATCGATAAACCAGGTGATGGCGCCCGGATCCCATTCCACCGCAAAGGTGTGGTAGCCACTGGACAGGCCAGGGATGGTGAGCGACTCGAATGACTGCTGGTGATTGGCTTCCGTGCCCCAGTGGTAGGTCAAATAGGCCACGTTCGGGTCAGCCTGCATTTCCAGCACGTCGATCTCCGGCGGCCATGTATTGCCGATCGGATACAACCACAGAGCTGGCCAGGAACCACTGCCACCACCGGCTGGCATCTGAGCGCGAAACTCGAACTTGCCATAGGCCTGAGCGAAGCGGCCCTTGGTGGAGACCTGGCCTGCCGTGACGTGATTGGCGCCACAGCCGCCGCTGGCGCGGGACTGCGCTCGCAGCACCAGGTGTCCGTTGCCGTCCAGATAGGCGTCGTCACCCATGAACGTGCTCTTCACCAGCGCACCGCATGAGTTGTCATTGGTGGGGTTCAGCCACTTCGAGCCGTCAATCGTCGTGCCGTCGAACTCATCGCTCCACACCAGGGTCCAGCCGGTGCTCTCGGGGTTGATCGCCAGTCCGAAGGTTGCGGCGGCGGTGGTCGCGTTCGCGTCGGTCACGCTGATCGAGAAGCTTGCCGTGACCGATGCGGTCGGCGTACCCGAGATGACGCCGGTCGTCTGGTTCAGGCTAAGTCCCGCAGGCAGCGTGCCTGCAGTAACTTGCCAGCTATACGGCGTAGTTCCGCCCGTGGCCGAGAGAGTCGCGCTGTATGCCCCGTTTACAGTGCCGGTAGGCAGCTGGGGCGAGGTCGTGACAGACAGCGGCGCAGCAGACGTTCGCAGGGTAAATCCCGCGCTGACGCTGGCCGAATTTGCATCGGTCACGCTGATCAGCAGGCTAGCGGTGCCCGTGCTCGCCGGAGTGCCGGAAATCACTCCCGTGGTCTGGTTCAGCGCGAGGCCGGTCTGCAGCGTGCCCGACACTACTGTCCAGCGATATGGCGCAGTGCCGCCGCTGGCGTTAAGCGTCGTGCTGTAAGCCGAGTTGGTAGCACCATCGGGCAGCGCGCTTGCGGTGGTAATGGTGAGCGACGCCGCGGACACCACCTGCAGGGAGAACGCCCTGCTTGCACTGCCGGTGTTGGCATCAGTCACCGTGATCGAAACGCTCGCTGTGCCCGCGCCGGTTGGCGTACCGGAAATGACACCCGAGGTCTGATTCAGGCTCAGTCCTGCAGGCAGGGCACCGGAAATGATCTGCCAGCTGTAAGGAGCGGTTCCGCCGCTGGCCGCAAGTGTCGTGCTGTAGGGGACGCTGACCGTGCCTGCCGGCAGCTGCGCGCTGCTGCTGATTGCGAGACTCGGGCCGCTGGCTCCCGTGACAGTGAGTGCCAGGTTCGCATACGCATTCACCGAGGCCGCATCGGTTACGGCAACAGAAAAGGTTGCGGCAATTGCAGTGGTCGGCGTGCCTGAAATGACGCCAGTTGTCTGGTTAAGGCTTAATCCTGCAGGAAGTGACCCGGCGACCAAGACCCATCGATAAGGCGACGTACCACCCGTAACAGCCAGCGTCGTACTATAGGGAGTACTGACCACACCACCCGGGAGCTGCGTCGCGGTAGTGATGCTGAGCGCCGCAGGGGCGACCCGCAGTGAGATAGTCACACTGGCGCTGGCGGCACTGGCATCCGACACAGAAATGGAAGGTGTTGCTGTAAGGCTGGTTGTTGGCGTACCCGAAATGACACCGGTGGTCTGGTTCAGGCTTAGCCCCCCTGGCAAGGCGCCAGCGGTCACCTGCCATCGATAGGGCGGTATGCCGCCCGTTGCGTTGAGCGCCGTGCTGTACGCCGCGCCGACAGCGGCAGCCGGAAGCTGCGTCGCCGAGGTGATGACGAGCGCCGGCGGCGAGATTCGCAGCTGGAACCCTGTGCTGGTGCTGACGGCATTGGCATCGGTCAAGGTGACCGACAGGCTCGCGGAAACCGCAGTCGTCGGCGTACCAGCGAGGACACCGTTGGTCTGATTGAGGCTGATTCCCGCGGGCGGGGCGCCCGATGTCACCTGCCAGCGATAAGGTGGCGTACCGCCGGTAGCAGTGAGAGTTGTGCTGTATGCCGCCCCGACCGTGCCACCCGGGAGCTGGGAGGCAGTGGCAATGACCAGCGGCGGCGTAATCACTGACGCCGGCAGAATCTGCAGCGAGAGTCCCAGGCTAGTAATGACGGCATTGGCGTCCCGCACTGCGATCGTAAGGCTCGCAGTGACCGGACTGGTTGGGGTGCCGGCAATGACACCGGTCGACTGGTCAAGGCTGATGCCCGCAGGCAGGGCGCCAGAGGTCACCTGCCACAGATAGGGGCTCGTGCCTCCAGTCGAGGTCAGGGTCGTGCTGTACGCCGAACCGACCGATCCGCCGGGCAGCTGAGGCGAGGTGGTGATCACAAGCGGCGGTGTGATCAGCGGCGCGGGAAGGACCCGCAGCGAAAGGTTCGCGCTGGCGCTTGCGGCATTGGCGTCCCTAGCGACAATCAGCAGGCTCGCGGTCAAGGCCGTTGCCGGCGTGCCGGCGATAACACCAGTGGTCTCGTCCAGACTCAGCCCGGCGGGCAATGCGCCGGAAGTGATCTGCCACCGATAAGGCGCGCTGCCGCCTGCCGCATTCAGCGTCGTGCTGTAAGCCGAACCCACGCTTCCGTCAGGCAGCTGCGATGCACTGGTAATGGCGATCTGCACAGGAGGAGTAACGGCGATCTGCCCAGGAGGAGGCGCGACGGCTTCGGCTCCGGCGGACGGCACAACTTCGTTGTTGCAGCCAGCGAAAGCGCTAATTACCAGCAGCAGGGCAAGGGGGGAGAAAACGCGCATGATGGCCTGGACACACCTGTAATTCGAAACAAACCGCCAGAACATGGCGCAATGGTAAACCGGCTGGCTTCAGCACAATGCCGTTTACGCCTCACTTTTCTGCGGTAATTACGCCATCTGGCGGAGAAATTCGCGAATGTCGCCGCCTGCCGACTAAGGGATTCTCTGGCGACAAGGAATCGTGGGCGGCACTTCGCTGCACCGCGTCCACAAGTGTTAAGTAGCGGGTTTGCGATCCGCTTCTTCGTCCAGAAGCCCGGCACCCTGGAGCGAGCTGGCAGCTGCCTGGATCGTCTCGAATGGCAGCCCGGAAAGTTGCGCGATGTTCAGCAGGGAATGTGCACCGTCCGACTGGTTGAGCACCCAGAGCATGGCGCGCTCTACGTCTGCCGGTGAATTGCCACCCATCGATCCATACAGTCCACGCTTGCCCAGCCGGGGCTCGCCTTTCGGAGCCAGGCTGACAAAACGCCGGGTGGCATCGACCACTTCCACGATTGCCTTGCAGGCCGCAAGGCTGCGCGACATCGCTTCCGCCGTGATCAGCGCAAGGTCGTCAGCGGAGCTGTGGTACTGCGGATAGCCGTCATTTGCCGAGCGGTTCAGCCGGCCGACAGGCAGGTTGAATCCAGGTGAACACAATTGCCGCTCGTCGTAGCCGTAGGGTTCGAAGTCGATCACACGGCTCGCCGGATCCAGCGCGCGGATCACATGAGGCACGATGGCATCGATGTCGGCGTTGCCGCGACGGCTCTTCTTGTAAGTCCAGGGTGCACTGTCGCCCAGCAGTCCAAGTACCAGCCCGTGATCCACGCGGCCGAGATTCGCTTCGTTGTTGCGCAGCCAGCACAGCGAGCCAATGGTTCCGGGTGCGAACACGAAGCGCCAGCTGTAGCGACGTGGCCGGTCGGCCAGCCATTGCGCGAGTGCCGCAGTAACCGCCAGGCCGCTTACGTTGTCGTTGGCCAAGGAAGGATGGCAGGCATGCGTGAACACCAGCACTTCCCTGCTGCTCGAACCAGGCAGCAGCAACTCGCCATAGGTCAACGACCCGGGATCGAGTGAACTGCCGATCTCTACGCGGTAGTCGCCGGGCTTCAGCTGCTGGAGCGTCCGTTCCTGCAAACAGAAGCCCCAGTTGCGCTTGTAGTAACTGGTTCTGTACGGAATCCAGTCCGCGTCGCGCCGGTCAACATGCAGTCGCCCCTGCAGGGCATCGAGCGACAGCGTTGCGGAGACCGGTTCCGAATAATTGACGATGTGCAGGTTGTGATCGGCAAAGTCCACAACCGGACGTCCTGCAGGGTCGATGAGCCGTGCAGTCTCGATGTTCCATTCAAGTGGCACTTCCCAGTCGAATACTGCAGTGCCCGAGGGCATTTCCAGGCGCTGCAGCGGGACGCTTTCACCCAGTATCTGCAGTGTCTGCCGCAGGCCGGCACCGGTAATGCTGCGGCAGATCGGATACAGGCGCGTGGAGAGCGCCATGAGGTCTGTGGGTGTGACCAGTGTGCTCACGGGGACGTCGCCCCGGCGGGCCCCTTACGAAATCGGGTTTCGTAGGCGACACGGTCGAACAGCGGATAGTCCGCGTCGCGTGTTGCAATCGCGCTGATCGGCATCGGCAGCTTGATGCCGAAGGCCGGATCATTCCAGCGGAAGCCGCACGCGAGATCCGGACGGAACTCGTCGGTCATGTGGTACTGCACTTCTGCGTCATCGGCGAGCGTTTGAAAGCCGTGGCCGAAGCCCGGCGGGATGTAGACGGCGTTCCGTGCGACATCATCCAGGGTCAGCTGCGCATGCTGCAGGAAGGTGCTGGAATCCGGTCGCAGGTCGATGACGAAGTCGCGCACGCTGCCACGCAGGCAACGCACGAGCTTGGCCTCCTGCGACGGCGACCACTGGAAATGCATGCCGCGCACGGTGCCTGCCCTGCGGTTGTAGGAAATGCTCGATTGCACGAAGGCCGCGTTGAGGCCGTTGGCTGCGAATTCCTTCACGCAGATTGTCCGCGCGAAGAAGCCGCGTTCATCGGCCGCCTGTTCTGGCGTAATTTGCCAGGCGCCATCGACAGCCAACGACTCGAATTGCATGGTCAATTCCTGCCTGAAAAAGTACGCCGAAGCGGCTTGTCGCGCAGGCTGGGTCGGGGACGGATCTGGGCTGCCAGCATGCGACTTAATCCCTGAATCCTGTTGCGGCTACCTTGGTGAGATATTGTAACTGGGCGACCAGTTTGCTGACCCGACGATTGCGGCAAAGTGACTATGCTCAAGGCCGGCTGCGCACGTAAACTGAGGCTGCAGGCCGGGATAGGGAAATGCCGATCAAAAACAAACCGTCCAGCGCCGCGCTGGAGCTGTCGAACCGGGCGAAAGTCATCATCCCCGGTGGTGCGCACACTTACGCCAAAGGCGACGACCAGTTCCCGCAAGGCGCCCCGCCTTTCCTGGTGCGTGGCGCGGGCTCCCATGTCTGGGACATCGACGGACATGAGTACATCGAATACGGCATGGGTCTGCGCGCAGTAACTCTCGGGCACGCCTACGCACCCGTGGTCGATGCGGTTGTCCGCCAGTTGAAGCACGGTTCCAACTTCGGTCGGCCCTGCCCGATAGAGGTGGAATGTGCGGAGCAATTCCTGCAGGCAATACCCACCGCGGAGATGGTCAAGTTCTGCAAAGACGGGTCGTCGGCGCTGGATGGCGCGGTAAAACTTGCGCGGGCCAGCACGGGCCGGGACAAGATTGCGATCTGTCGTGACCATCCGTTCTTTTCCACCAGTGACTGGTTCATTGGCTCGACACAGATGCCAGGCGGTGTGCCTCAGCTGGTGCGCGATCAGACCGTGAAGTTTGGCTACAACGACCTGGCGTCGGTGCGCGATTTGTTCCAGCTGCACAAGGGCCAGATTGCCTGCCTGATCCTCGAAGCGGCGCGTACCGATGAACCAGCCGCAGGATTTCTGCAGGAACTGCGCGAGCTCTGTACGCGCGAAGGAACGGTGTTGGTCTTCGACGAGATGATCACTGGTTTCCGCTGGCATCGCTCCGGCGCGCAGCATGTCTACGGCGTGACGCCTGATCTTTCTTCCTTCGGCAAAGCGCTGGGCAATGGCATTGCCGTGTCGGCGCTGGCCGGCAGGCGAGAACTGATGGAGCTGGGCGGGTCAGGCAACGGGCGCGAGCGCGTGTTCCTGTTGTCGACCACCCATGGTGCGGAAACGCACGGGCTTGCCGCTGCAATCGCGACGATGAAGGTCTATGAGACCGAACCCGTGACCGACCATCTGGAGCGCATGGGCAACCTGCTGCGAGAAGGCGTGCAGATGCATGTCGAGCGACTCGGACTGCAGGACTACTTCGATTGTTCAGGTCGCGGCTGCTGCCTGCTGTTCGGAACCCGCGATGCCGACAAGTTGCCGAGCCAGGCATTCCGGACTTTGTTCCTTCAGGAGATGATCGATCAGGGCGTGATCGCGCCCTCGTTCGTCACCAGTTATTCGCATCGTGAGACGGACATTGAAAAGACCGTCGATGCCGTCGGTCATTCCCTGGATATCTACATCAGGGCACTGGCGGATGGCATCGGCAAGTACCTGCAGGGTCGACCGGTCAAGCCGGCGCTGCGTGCCTGGCTGTAACCCCTTGGCCGGGCCTTTTACTGGATACAACGCATGAGCACAGTCCACGTCGATCCGCAATTTACGAACCGAGAGCTGCGCGACTTGCTCTATCGGGGTGACATCGCCGTGCTGACCCGGCTCGCTCCGGTGCAGGAGTTCGTCGAATTTGCCCGTGGCCAGTTGCGCGAGCTATTCGCGCCGCATGATCCGCTGCTGGCGCATCAGCACCATTCGCCGGAAGAGATTGCAAAGATTCTGGGAGTATGGAAGCCGCATTTCATTCATCACCCCCGCTCCAAGGAACTGACGCGCGCCATCACGGTGGCGGCGGGATTCGATTCTGCAGACACGTATTACGACGTTCCAAAGCCGCGCACCTCATTCCCTCTACATCACCTGACCACGGGTATTGCATTCGCCTTTCCGTGGCATCGAGACACTTGGTATGCGGCGCCCGCGCAGCAGATCAACCTGTGGTTCCCGGTCTTCGATATCAGGGCAGACAATGCGATGAAGTTTGACCCGCATGCGTTCGCCCGATATGTGGAAAACGACTCGGGCGGATTCGACTCCTACCAAGCCAATCGCGACCGGCTCACCGCCTCCAAACAGGTGGGCAAGGATTCCCGTTCGCGACCCGGCGCTACGAATCACGTCGCGGTGGATGAGCTGGTGCTGCTGCCATCACCGGGCCAGGTGATCGTATTCTCCGGCGCGCAGCTACACGGCTCCATTGCCAACACCTCCGGACTGTCGCGCTACAGCGTTGATTTCCGGATCCTCAGCCGGCAGGACGTCGAGGCAGGCGTCGGCGCACCGAAGGTGGATGTGCACTGCTCCGGCACGATGCTCCGTGAGTATGCCAGCGTCGCGACTGAAGAGCGTCTGCCGGAAGAATTCGTGCGCCAGATGGCGGGCGTGCCGCCGGACGATGTCATTCTGCTGTTTGACGAAGCCCTTGCAAAAACATCCGGTGAGTTATGAGCAAGCTCTCGACAGGCGATTGGGTGGAAGTGCGGTCGAAGGAAGAGATCCTGAGAACGCTTGACGAAGCCGGATGTATTGACGACATGCCGTTCATGCCGGAGATGCTCGCCTTCGCCGGGCAGAAATTTCGCGTTTTTCGCCGCGCACACAAGACCTGCGATACGGTCAACCGTACGGGGGGGCGTCGAATCGACAACGCTGTGCATCTGGAAGAGCTGCGCTGCAGCGGTGCGGCGCATGGTGGATGCGAAGCGGCATGCCTGCTCTTCTGGAAAACCGCCTGGCTGAAGCGCGTGGATGGTCCGACGGTCAATACTTCCGGCGCTGGCGGGTCCCGTATCACATCGCCTGGATTGAGTGAGGCGGAGCTGATGGCTTTGACACAGATCGAAGGCACCGAGGAAGATCCGTTGTACGTTTGTCAGGCTACCCAGATTCCCGTTGCCACGAGACCGCTCAAGTGGTGGAACATCCTTCAGTACATTGAAGACGTCACTTCCGGAAATGAATCGCTCATCGAGCTGCTGCGTGGCGCTGTCTATGCCTCGGTGTCCGCGCTGATCAAGTCCGTGGCGCACAGGTGGCGCATTCACCGCATCGTGATATCGTTGTATGACCGTATCCAGAGCCTGCGTGGCGGAGTACCTTTTCCGCGCAAGTGGGGTCTGGTCCCGGACGGAGAAAAAACTCCCGTGCGCGACCTGAACCTGACCCCTGGCGATATCGTGCGCGTGCGGCCGTACGAGGAAATTCTCGGTACGCTCAACAGGAATAACAAGAACCGCGGCCTTTATTTCGATGCCGAGGAAGTGCCGTACTGCGGCAAGTCGTTCCGCGTTCGCTCCCGCGTCAGCAAGATCATCGACGAGCATAGTGGCAAGATGATTCCGATCAAGGGCAATTCCGTGATTCTCGAGGGCGCGTGGTGCAAGGGACACTACAGCAACCGACGGATGTATTGTCCCCGCGCCATATTCCCGATCTGGCGCGAAACATGGTTGGAGCGCACGGACGGCCAGGACGGGTCTTCGGGTAATGTAGAACCGGACTCCTCAAAATAGAGGACTCTACTTCTCAAGCCTCAGCTCCAATACTCACGATTTTCCGAATGAAGCCTTGAGCCTTCTCCTGGCGGACATCAGAACCGCCTTGCGGGCCAGGCCAAGCGCCACGCGAGCGGATGGCTCAGACGAGGCAAGGTGATTCACGTAGTGATATTCCTCGAGCGCGCGCGGGTGCACAACGTCAACAAGGACATGGTCCCGGCCCGACGAGTATCGCTCGGCAGCCGACGTCAGGTCGGCGCGTGCGCTGCGAACGAATACCATTGTATTCTGCAGATACCACCATTCAATTCGCGAATCGTTCCACAACGTAGGGCGAATAAGGTCGTAAATGCCAAATCCCTGTTGCCGGAACATCTCGATCCAGTAACTTTGCCATTGGCAGTTGATGTGGTTGGTGCCGCCTTGGCCAGGAATGCCGGCACCAAACAGGACCAAGTTCCCCAGCTGACACAGATCCTCCACAAAGGTGGCGGCGCGATTTGCCGGTAGATGTTCAGCGACTTCCAGACACATGCAAAGGTCGAATGTTGCCGGTGCGGAGATTCGATCCTCGAGATTCTGCCTCCTGTAAGCCTCAGTCGGAATCATCATGTCTTCCGGAGGCAGCACGTTTCCGTCAATTCCCAGGATGCGAACGCCCTTGTTTCCGAAGTAGGACAGCCAGGTCCCTCCACCACACCCGACGTCCACAACAGATCGGATCTCCGGGTAGATCGACTCGAGATGCGGGAGGACAATGGATGCGGAGAGAAGAGAGCCGGCTCTCTGGTTGTCGTAAAACTGCTGGTCGTAAACTGAAGACATAACCCCTCTCAAGGACTTTGCAGAATTGATGCCAGCGTCTCAAGGACGTGTGACGGGTCAATCCGACTTAGGTAGGCCTGCTGAATTTCATCAAATCTGAATTCGTTTTCCGACATCTTTCCAAGTGCCGTTGAAAAGCCGGACGGGTCCGTTGCGGAAAAGGTTTGTCCCAGGCCAAATCTTTCGACTTCCTGTCCGACCATGCTTTCCTTCGTACAAAGTACCGGAACGCCAAAGTGAATCGCATCCGGCAAGACGCCACTCATCACGCGGCTCTGGCGCCCTACGTACGGTAACAATAATGCATCGGAAATGAACAACTCCCTTGCATACTGCTGATCCGACATCACGCGATATTCTGCCAGATCTGTGTTGCGGCTCACATTCAAGCGCACCGGAATTCCCGACTTCCTGCACTGGCGGCCGAGATCAACCGGTGCATAGTGCGTCCCCTTGCCGGCAAAATTGAGAAATACCCTGCTGTTTCCCAATCCCTCCAGCGAATCGAGAATCAATTCGATCCCCTTGCCATGGCGCAACTCGCCCAGAAATGTCGCGACAAATGCATCCCGCGGAATACCAAAGCGATCCCTCAGCAGCGCCCCATTCTCCGGCTGATACAAGTAGTGAACCGGATGATGTGGCAGCCAGGAGACGGCAGGAACACCACCTTCATGGAGCAGCCTCTTCATCTCCTCCGACAGTACGATGATATGAATCCGCTGCCCGAGAATCTGCAGACGCTTCCATGAATCCGGATCCGCGGGTAATTCATGCAAAAACCCGAAAGTGCGTTGCTGCTTATGTTCAAGCCAGCCGAGCACCAGAGGAAACGCATCCGTGTGCAGAAACATATCAGCCGTCAGGAACACCATGGCCCTGATCTGTAACGAGAGGTGCTGCTCGTTGTAGGCCAGGAAGGACTTGATGAAATCTGGCGGGGCTTCCCAGAAGTACCCAGGCTTGCCAACAAACTGGACGCCTGGCAGATGACCATAGAGATCGAAAAGGTAGGAGTGACCAGGGGTCGGTTCAAAGAAGACTACTTGGGTGTTCTTTGCTATGGGAACCGGAAAATGCGATTTGTAGTCTGCCACTATCCCTGCTTCGCCTCGTGCAGGTAACCCCGGAGATGGCTCACCTGCCAATCGGCCCGGATACGACCGTCGAAGTCCCGCATCAATCGAGCCCAGACGGAACGCGCGATCTCCTTTGCCAGGTAGCGCCATACGGATCGCGGCGCGCCTCTGAAAAGAGGGCCCCGGGCACCGGATACAACACTGCTGCGGACTTCGTTGAAAGTCTGACGCCCAATCCGGTATGCACGCTGGATGATCCATTTCTCTTCAAGCTGCGCTGCCCGGACGATATGACCCACGCGAATATCGGCGGCGTGCCACGCACGATGCCCCGCGCGTTCGATCCGGCGCGTGAATTCTGTTTCGCTGCCCATCATGTACTGCCCTGCTGCAGGTCCAACGGATTCTTCGAAACGATATCCTGCGTCGAAAACGCTGCGCCGAACAGCCATATTCGGCCCCCAGACCCATGCGGCATCAATCGGGCCGCTCACCAGCCACTTGGGCGTTACCGCAAACACCGCACCTATGTCTATGAGACGTGCAATCCAGTCCGGGCAACCGCGCTCGGGCCACAATGGCTGAATGCTGCCACCGAATACATCGAAGTCCGCGTGGGCGCGAGCGGTCGCAAGCCAGGTCTGCAGCCATGTGGTTTCCGGCACCGAATCATCATCGGTCAACACCACCAGATCGCCCGTGCAATGCGCAAGGCCCAGATTGAGCGCGAGGTTCTTGCCTCGCTTCTCGGTGCGCAAAGCCACCAGGGGAAGCTGTCTGGAATATTCTTCCAGCAGCCCGGGAGTTCCATCCGTGCTGGCATTGTCGACCACGACAACGCGCCACTGGATGCCGGTCGTATCGAGTCTGGTGTACGCATCCAGAACGCGCCGCAGCGTGCCGGCGCCATTGTGAGTCGCCAGGAGCACGCTTACTGCAAATGCTTCACTGCTGTTCATTGCCGTTCACTGCGGTGTCACTCTTTCCGGATCGTAGCCTGAACTATTCCTGCTGCAGATAAAAGCGAACGCCTTCAATGAATAGCGGCACTGTCGAGCAATCCGTGGAGGTGACTCGGCCACTTGCCGCTCTGGGGATTGGCGGTAGACTCGTCGATTGGGCAAGGTTCAGGCGCATTATGACCACGACCACAGAAAAAAAATCGCCGTTGGTGAGCGTTGTCACGCCCTTCTTCAATTCCGGTGCGGACCTTGAAGAGTGCATTGAAAGCGTGCTTCGGCAGAGCCATAACCGATTTGAGTACGTGCTGG
>JANPGU010000200.1:0-9214 GCA_031424095.1 Gammaproteobacteria bacterium | reverse complement strand
CTGCGCTGGTAATTTTCTTTTCGGAGGCCTGTAACGCCGGCAGGCTGGCGTGCGAATATCCTGCATGAGCCGCACTTTCCATAACCCAACCGTGCATCCGGCATGGCTGCGGGTAACGCACTGGCTGAACGTGCTCGCCGTACTGGTGATGCTGATGAGCGGCTGGCAGATCTACAACGCCTCGCCGATTTTTCCATTCTCATTCCCGCGCAGCATCACGCTGGGCGGGTGGCTCGGTGGCGCGCTGTTGTGGCATTTCGCGGCCATGTGGGTGCTGGCGATCAACGGCCTGGTCTATCTCGCATGGAATCTTGGCAGCGGCAGGTTCCGCAGGCAGATGTTCCCGCTGACTCCGCGTGCGGTGCTGCGTGACCTGGCCGACGCGCTGCGGGGAAAACTCTCGCACGCGAACCTCAGCCACTACAACGCCGTGCAGAAGGCAGCCTACCTGTTCGTGATAGCCGATCTCGTGGTGCTGGTGCTGTCGGGCCTGGTCATATTCAAGCCGGTGCAGTTTCCGGTCCTGCGCACGCTGATGGGCGACTTCGACAATGCGCGCGTCGTGCACTTCGTGGCAATGGTGGGTCTCGTAGCATTCGTTGTCGTCCACGTGGTGATGGCCGCTCTCGTGCCGCGCACGATCGTCGCGATGGTGCGCGGCCGATGAACAGCCGGGACCTGATCAAGGCCGCACTCGACGAGATGCCGCCGGCGTCGCGACGGCGATTCCTGCGCTCCACGCTGAGTCTCGGCGGCCTCGCCATGCTCACCGGGTGCGATGTCCTCAACGAGGACAATGCCGAGAAGGTCCTGATGAATGTTTCACGGCTCAATGACCGGGCCCAGGCATTGCTGTTCTCCCCCACGACCCTCGCGCCGACCTATCCGGATTCGATGATCACGCGTCCCTTCCCGTTCAACGCGTTCTATGCCGAAGACCAGGCTCCGGTCGTGGACGGCGCGACGTATCGACTGGAGGTCAGCGGTCTCGTCGCCGACAAGACGCCCTGGACCCTCGAACGACTCAGCAAACTCGAGCAAGCCAGCCAGGTCACTCGCCACATCTGCGTGGAAGGCTGGAGCGCGATCGGAAAATGGGGTGGAGTTCCTTTCGCAACCTTTCTTCGGCATGTCGGTGCCGACACCACAGCGAAATTCGTGGGCTTCAAGTGCGCGGACGACTATTACCAGAGCATCGATATGCCCACTGCGCTGCATCCGCAGACGCTGCTCGCCCTGACCTACGACGGTCAGACGCTGCCCACGAAGTATGGCTACCCGATGAAGCTGCGCATGCCCACGAAGCTCGGCTACAAGAACCCGAAACATATCGCCGCGCTGTTTGTAACCAACAGCAACCCAGGCGGCTATTGGGAAGATCAGGGATATAACTGGTTTGGCGGAAGCTAACTGGCTGTCCGCGACGTTCGGGAACATGGTTCAAAATCAACTGGAGAGACGCAATGAAGAAACTGATTGCTGGCGTGCTGTGCACGGGAATGATGCTGGCTGGCGCGCAGTGCCTGGCGGCCGACGCGATGTCCAAGGACAACATGTCGAAGGATGCGATGTCAAAAGACGCGATGGCGAAGCACGAAATGATGATGAAGGAGTGCATGACAAAGCAGCAGACCATGAACAAGACCGGCATGTCCAAGGAGCAGATGACGGCCGCATGCACCACCGAGATGAAGATGAAGCACGATGAAATGATGAAGAAGGATGCGATGAAGAAGGAAGGGATGTCCAAGTAAAGAGCGATCCGCCAGATTCGCTGCATCCAGCGCCGCATGCAGAACGCACGAAGAACACCGCGAGACCCTTGGGCCCCATCAGTGATTTCAGCGACTGCGGCTGGCCGTGCTGATCGGCTGCGGCAAGGGGATGGGGGAAGGACTCACCGGGCATGGGTTCGCCGGCCGCTTGCACAGCCCCGGACAGGGCTGTCGCGGCGATCAGCAGCCGCAGGGCGTTCAGTAATCGGGACGCGTGCATCGAGCTCTCCTTGACGGCCACCCACAGCGGGCAGATGTAGTGGATTCGCTCTCCGGCCACAATTCGATACAACCCATAGATGCGTGTTCGGTCACGGCGCAATGACGGCCGCCGGTCTAGAAAGGCGGTCATGTCATGCACCACCTTCTCCGGACTCGAGGCCCACTGCGGCGCTTTACTCTGTGCAATTTCGCTCGGCACTGCACCAGTCTGCTCTGCTGAGCTGCGCGGTCAGTTCGCACTGGGCACGGCGGCGGCCAACGCGCGCACTGGTTCGTTCACCGAAGGCATGGACAAGGCTCCTTTCGGTATCGCCGTACCCGCGGGCCGCCTGAGCGTTCGCGCCGATGCAGCGCCATTCGGTGATTTCGTGGCCACTCTGATTGCCGACGCCGACAGCCAGCGAAACAGCGTGGTGGATGTGCAGGAGGCGTGGGTGGGCTGGCAACCGGTGCCACGGAGCCCCTGGCGCTTGCGTGCGAAAGCTGGCGCATTCTTTCCCGTCAGCAGTCTGGAAGTCGGCTACGACAGCATCGGCTGGAATTCCACTCGGACGCTCTCGAGTTCAGCCATCAACAGCTGGATCGCCGAGGAGATCCGCATCGTGGGAACGGAACTCACTGTGCAGTGGCGCGGCGTGATGGTGGATTCCCCGCATACCTTCACGGCAAGGCTTGGGGTGTTCGGTGGCAATGATCCGGCCGGCACAGAACTGGCATGGCGGGGCTGGAACGTCGGTGGACGGGTCACCGGCCTGTTCCAGTCACTGCGACTGCCGGATCTGCCGGTGTACCGCCCGGACGGTGCGATACCGCTGCAGGCGCGCACCGTGCATGTGCTGCGCGAGATCGACGATCGACCCGGCGCCTATGCGTCGCTGGGTTATGCGCGCGACCAATGGCTCGATGTCGCCGCCATGCACTACGACAATCGTGGCGATCCGTTGCAAGTGGCCAACGGCCAGTACAGCTGGCACACGCGCTTCGATCACCTGGGCCTGCAACTGCGATTCGCACAAGACTGGCAATTGCTGTCGCAGATCATGAAGGGCAGCACGCGCATGGGTCCCGACGCCGTGCATGTCGATTTTTCATCCTGGTATCTGCTGCTGAGCAGACCGCTGGGGCCGGGCCATGCCACGCTGCGCCACGACCGCTTTCGCACCGTGGATCTCGACAACCTGCCTGCCGATGCCAACGGCGAGCGCGGCAATGCCTGGGCGCTCGCCTACAGTGTTCCGCTGCGTCACCGGTTCACGCTGGTGGCCGAAGTGCTGCGGGTCGACAGCAATCGCATGGCGCGCAGTCTGATCGACGCCACGCCACGCCTGATCGAGAACAGTCTGGGCGTCGAACTGCGCCGGGAGTTCTAACGCGCCTTCAGACGCTGGCCAGCATTTCCCTGACCTCGGGCCAGGACTTGCGACCGTTCTGCGCCATCTCCTGCCGGAGCTCCTCGGGAACCCAGTCGATCAGTGCCGACTTGAATGTCGGCCTCGCGCGCAAATTTTCAAACCATTCAGCCACGCGCGGGTATCGGCCGTTCTCCCACATCCCCTGCATCGACAGCGCCGCGAGGCGGTTGAGGTAGGGAGCCAAAGCCACATCGGCCATCGTGAAGCGCTTGCCCACGAGCCATTCATTCGACTGCAGCGCCGCTTCCATCTTGCGCAGGTAGCCGTCGTACAGACGGATCTGATCGCCCGCGCCCGGCGCCTGCAATCCCTCTTGTATCCAGCGCCATTTTCGCTCGCGGGCCGCGGTGCCCTCGCCCGCACCCTGCTTGAGGAAATCATCAAAGGCGCCGACACCATTGCGCAGGATCGTGTGCCGGTGCGAGACCACGTAAGTGATCGTGGAGCAGGCTGGATGTAACTCCTCGTCAACGGCCTTGGTCCAGATACGCACCTGCGCACGTTCGAAAGCATCCACCGGATAGATTGGATGATCGGGAAAGACCTCATCGACATACTCGCAGATCACCGTGGATTCGCGGATCACGCGGCCATCGTGGACCAGCACGGGTACCACGGCCTTGGGGTTGATCTGCCGGAATCGGGGATCGAACTGCTCGCCCTTCAGGATGTCGATGTAGTGCCCGGTCCACGTCAGGCGCTTTTCCTCCAGGGCCAGCCGCACCTTCGCTGCACAGGCAGAGGTGCCGTGGTGATAAAGCTCGAGCATCTCAGGCCAGTGGCACGGTGGCGATGGCACTCGGCCGGGCAGCGAGCCGCTCACTCCAGGCTCGCACCCGGGGGCCGACCTCCACATCCATCAGGCCCAGGAAGTGCAGCAATGGCACGTGGACCACATCGGCGAGCGAGAAGGCGTCTCCGACGAGGAATTCGCGATCGCCCAGTTGTGCCTCGAGCAGGGTCATTTGCTTCTGAAGTTCCGCGCTGGCAGCGGCCATGGCCGGCAGATCCCATTTCTCCTGCGGGATGAAGCGCTTCGGAAAGATGATCGCACCCGCGTAGCGGCCCATGCCGGCATCACACAGGCGGGTCCAGAGATCAACCTGTGCGCGCGCCTGCAGCGCGGCAGGCACAAGCGCAGGCGTTGGGTGTTTCGATTCCAGGTACCAAAGGATCGCGGCTGACTCAGGCAGAACAAAGTCCCCGTCCACCAGAACCGGCACCTTGCCCAGAGGATTGAGCCGTCGGAATGGTTCGCCACGCTGTTCACCTGCAGCGAGATTGACTTCCACCAGTTCATGCGCGATGCCCTTCTCGAGCAGCGCGATGCGCACACGCCTGGCGAATGTTGAATTGGGATGAAAATGGAGTTGAAGCATCTATGCACCCGCAAGTCAAATTGAGGACATCCGCACAGCGCCCTGGCGCAGCTTACTTTCGCGCAATCACCATGGACTCGGCTGGAGTCAGTGGCACAACCGTCGTCGAGCGGAACCCGGTTGCCTTCATCCACCCGCGGCAGTCGGACGGTGTGTAGTCGAATCCTCCCGGTGTTTCGACCAGCATGTTGAGGCTCATCAACAGCCCCGGGACATTCTGCGTGCGCGCATCGTCGATCATGGTGTCGTACACGATCAGCGCACCGCGCCTGGGCATTGCGGCGTACGCTTTCTGCAACAACAGGTGCTTTTCTTCCAGATTCCAGTCGTGCAGAACGTGCCCCATGACGATCACATCGGCGGCAGGCAGCGGGTCTCGAAAGAAGTCACCGCCTGCGAAGGCCAGCCGATCGCCCAAGCCGAACGAGTGTGCGTAGTCATCGAAAATCGGCCCTACCGGCGGCAGGTCGAAACCGGTGCCACGGATATGCTTGTGGGCCAGCGCAACGTGCACCGGGAGACAACCTTGCGCGCATCCCATATCCGCCAATGATTCGTACGACTTCCATGGGAACTTGCGGGCAATCGCCCGCGCGGCACCCATGCTGAGTCCAGTCATTGCAGCAAGGAAGCCACGCAGGCGCTCCGGATCGCCGTAAAGCGCGCCGAAGAAATCGTCCCCGGTCTTGATCTCGTTCTGCGGCGCGCCGGTGCGCAGCGCTTCGGTCAGCGAGCCCCAGAACGGATACAACCGCACGGCCGCCATTTCCAGCATCCCGCCGATATAGCCCGGCTTGGCACGATCGAGGAAAGCGTCGGCGTCCGGTGCGTTGCAGTACTTCCCGGCCCGGCGCTGCAGCGGCCCCAGGGCCACGAGGGCGTCGAAGAAATCCCGTGCGGCACGCGGGTGAAGGCCCAACCGTTCGCGCAGCTGCGCCTCGCCAAGAGCGCCTTTGGCCAGGACCGAAAAGAGCCCAAGTTCCACAGCGCTGAGCAGGGCACGTGGCCCCCAAAACCCCATGCCCAACTGGAGCAGGCGTTCGGGGGTAAGGGAAGGCTGGCGCTTGCGGGCCGCAGATCTTGGCGCCACACGCTTTTTCAAGGCGGCGGTCTTTGCTTTTTTCGGTCTGGGCATGCCTGTGAATCCTCGCGTTGGCAACGATCTTGAGCTAGTCGCCGGTTCTGGCGCAACCCTCAATGCCGATCACGCCGGTTCTCAGGCGAAGACATCCAGGCGCAATCCCGATGCAAAAGCGGATTTCGCGACATCCTGTGATTGCAGCGACGCGCCTGTCGGCGGCGATGGTGCGCTTGCTCGCCTGGCGCGCACGTCTTCGATTTGCCTGATCTGGAGCTTTACGGAGTCCGCCTTCTGCTGAAGGTCGGAGATGATCTTCTTCCCTTCAGGAGTCTTGCCACTCGGACAGTTGCACCAGTCGGCAAGCTGGGTTTCGTAGCGACTCAACTGCGTCTGCAGAATGCCCGCGCCTCCCGGCTTGCCACCGCCAGGCTGAGACATCACCGGAGTGATGGATCGCAGCATTGTCATTTTGAGTCAACCATCTGCCAGGGAGGTCTTGCGTCGAATTCCAATCTATTGGTACTGATTCGCGGTAGCGACGCATTTGTTACGTGCGCAGACGGCGTGCTGCCCAAACCATGCGCTCCGTCACACTCTGTCGCCGTCTCAGAGGTTCTCGAGAATGATGTGACCCAGCGCCGTGTTCGAACACGGCACGTGATAGAAGCGGTAGACCTCTCTTACCCTCTCGTTGAGCGCGCCGCGCATTGCGAGCCACATAACCAGTTCAATACCCTCGGAGCCGGCCTCGCGCACATACTCCAGATGCTGCTTGCGACTCAGCGCCAACGGATCTTCCGTCAGCAGATCGAGGAAGCGCGTATCCCATTCCCGGTTTATGAGGCCAGCACGGGTGCCCTGCAACTGGTGGGACATCCCTCCCGTGCCAAACACCACGACTTTCAGGTCTTCTGGATACGACTCGACAGCGCGCCGCAGCCCCTGGCCAAGGTCGTAACAGCGTTTGCCAGTGGGCGGCGGATACTGAATGACATTGATCGGGATCGGGATGACCTTGGCCGGCCACTCGTCGGCCGGACCCGGGTGGCCAAACAGGTTGTTGAGCGGCACGGTCAGGCCGTGGTCCACGTCCATCCTGTTGACGACGGTCATGTCGAATTCATCGAGGATCAGCTTCTCTGCGATGTGACAGGCCAGGTCCGCGTGACCTTTGACCACCGGCACCGGGCGGCGACCCCAGCCTTCGTCGGCTGGCTGGAATTCATCGGCGCAACCGATGGCGAAGGTCGGGAAGATGGTCGCATCGAACGCAGAGGCGTGATCGTTGTAGATCACGATCGCGACATCCGGCTTGTGCTCCGCCATCCACTTTTTCGAGAACTCGAATCCCTTGAACACCGGCGCCCAATAGGGCTCGGCGATCTTGTTAAGGTCGATCGCAGCGGCGATCGCGGGTACATGGGAGGTGGTAATACCTGCGGTGATTCGTGCCATGGCTGCCTACAGCTCCGGGTTCTTCTTGCTGCGAACGCCCTTCGGGCTGCGGCCGCCCGCCAGCATCATCTTCTGGTATTCCGCCTGACTCATGCCCGTCATCGTGGCCACGGCTACCAGGTAGGGCTGACCATCGGTCGAGAAGATCTTGGCCAGGAAGTAGATATTGCCCCCTTCCCGCATCATCGCCGTGTAGTCGCGCGCAAGCACAGCATCGCGCTGCGCAGCCGTGAGCTTCCAGGGCTTCAGGTACTCCACTTCATTCGACTTGAACGCCGTACGGTTCTCTTCCTTCATCAGCGACATGCAGAACTGGTTCAGGTTGAACCCCTGGCGCGAGCGGTAGGTGTTGAAAACCTGCGTGCCGGGGATGTCCTCGAACTCATCGAGGTACCTGGATGCAGTGGGATCAATCATGGAGTACATCCAGTCGCACGACAGCAAAAGCGATTTGCCATTCTAGAGTCGAACAGAATGGACACATGCAAATCAGTGCTAGTAAGCTCCCAATCCCAGGCCATGCAAATCCAATGACACACGCGTCGAGATCGCGGCCGGATGAGGTCCGTCGAGCATCAAAGCACGCTTTCGTGCTCGCAGGCGGCGGCAGTCTGGGCGCAGTCCAAACGGGCATGCTGATGGAATTGTGTGCTGCTGGAGTCCGCCCGGATTTGATTGTCGGGGTCTCAGCGGGCGCGCTCAACGGTGCGTTTCTGGCCTACGAGTTCACGCCGCAAATGCTCGAGCGCATGGCGGCGCTCTGGGCGCGCGTCCGCACTCGCGAAATCCTGCCGATTTCATGGGGCTCCTTGTTGGGCCTGATCGGTCGGCGTGGCCATGTCTCGACTGGTCGCGGGATCCGCGCGCTGCTGGAACGCGAGTTGCCGTACAGGAAATTTTCAGAGTCCCGCGTGCCGTTATATATTGTCGCCGCGGAACAACAAACCGGCCTCGAAGTGTTGCTGTCCGAAGGAGACGTGATCGAAGCGGTGCTCGCCAGCACCGCCATTCCGGGCATCTATCCGGCCGTGGAGTTGAATGGTCAGTCACTGGTGGATGGTGTCGTCGCCACCGGTACGCCCATCGCGACTGCGCTTAAGCTGGGCGCCACGCAATTGACCATCGTGCCCTGCGGTTTTACCTGCGCTCAGGCGTCGGTCCCACGCCACGCGGTGGGCCGCGCAATGCATGCCATCACGCTTTTGGGCGCGCGCCAGCTGCGCGCGGACTATGCGGCGTACTCGGATCGCGCGCAGCTCTGTGTCGTACCGCCACTGTGCCCACTTGCCCATTCCACGTACGACTACTCGCATGGCGCCGCGTTGGTGTCGGCCGCGCGCGCGGCCACGCGCCGATGGATCGAGGATGGCGGCCTTGAAAAGCGGGAGTTTCCCCTTGAACTCGTTGTCCACGGTCATGACCGAAGTCCGGCGTGACTTGCTAGCCGATTTTTCCGCGCGCGGCGGACGTGGCGCCTGTGGCGGTATTGCGTATTTGAAAGCGGCAGCCGCTCTGCGGTTGAATTTCGCTCCTATCAGCCGTCGTTCAACAGTGCGCCAGGTTCCACGCGCTGAAGATACTTCTGCATCTGCTCGGCATCCCGCAGTACACCGTCCAGTTTTGGTCGTGTCAGGTAGGTCCGCTCCTGGTAGCGCAGCCTGACGATTCCTTTCTGGTCCAGGATGCACAGAGTCGGACGCGGCTCGCCGAAGGCAGCACTACCGAGCGGATAGCGTACGTCGCGGATTCCAAGGCTCAGGTTGATATCTCCGTGCGGATCCGAAAGCATCGGGTAGCCGATCCGCTGCGCTTTCAAGAACTTGGCGATTTCGCGAACCTCGTCCACGCTGACGGACACTACGTTGTAGCCCAGCGTCCGAAACTGACCGA
>JANPGU010000199.1:0-2281 GCA_031424095.1 Gammaproteobacteria bacterium | reverse complement strand
CCGGCCTGCTGGCAGCCGGCCTGCTCCCGGCTTGCGCCACGCTTCCACCTGGCGAACGTGACGGCCGCGATCGCTTTGAACGCACCAATCGTGCGATCTACCGCTTCAACGACGCACTGGATCGCGGCGTAGCCAAACCGGTTGCCCGCACCTACGTGAAAGTCACGCCGCCCCCCGTGCGTTCGGGTATCGGCAATTTCTTACGCAACCTCACCTACCCCACCGTCATCATCAACGACTTGCTGCAGGCCAAACCCAGGGCGTTCGGGTCCGATACGCTGCGACTGGTTGTGAACACCACCATTGGCATCGGCGGCCTGTTCGATCCAGCGACGAAGTTGGGGCTGCCTGCGGGCGATGAGGACTTCGGGCAGACGCTCGGTCGCTGGGGGGTTCCGTCCGGACCCTATGTGATGCTGCCGATTCTGGGACCTTCGACGGTGCGTGACACCTTCGGTTTCGCCGCCGACCAGTTCACCGATCCGAGGACCTATCTCAACGACAATTATCTGGCGCTCGGCCTCACCGCCCTTGATCTGGTCGACAACCGCGCCGAACTGCTGGCCACTGAAGATGTGCTCAACCGCTCTTTCGACCCCTATGCATTCATCCGCAATGCCTATCTGCAGCGGCGTCAATACCAGGTCAAGGATGGTTCGGTACCCACCGACGAGGTGGAGATTTTCGAGGACGAAGCACCACCCGCAACGCCGGCAACGCCAGCCCAGTAGCGGCAGCTAGAGATCCATTCTCGCTGCCTCCACCGCGGCGAGTGTGCCGTCGTCTGCCACGCGCATGGAGATCTGGATCGGCTGACAGCACACCTGGCAGTCTTCGACATACGCCTGTGACCCCGCCGACAGATCCAGCCGCAGCAGCAGGTTTTCGGCGCAGTACGGACACCCCATCTCGACGAACTGTTCCAGCGCATCACTGCCCGCGCCCTGCGCCGGCTCGAACACGGGTTCGAGGCCGTACAGTCGATCGATTTCAGTCTGTCTTGATTTCATTCGGTATGCTGTGCAGCCACCATCCGGGAGAGGCGCATGCTGGAACACCAGGACCACACTACGCCAACACAGCTGCGACCGGAAGATCATGTTCTGGGACGTGCGACGGCGCCAATCCTGCTGCTCGAGTTCGGCGATTTCCAGTGCCCCACCTGCAAACAGGCGGCCCCTGTGGTCGAGCTGCTGCTGAAGCAGCATGACCAGCAGATCCGCTTCGCGTTCCGGCACTATCCGCTGGAAAACCTGCACCCCCAGGCCGTACTGGCGGCTGAAGGCGCTGAAAGCGCAGCGGCACAGGGCCGGTTCTGGGACATGCACGGCTTATTGTTCGAGCATCAGCAGCATCTGAAGAGCGCGGATCTCGAAGGGTATGCGGCGCAGCTGGGCCTGGATGTGACGCGTTTTCGGGCGGACATGCGCGAGCATGTGCATCTGGCGCGCGTGCGCGCGGATCTGGCGCTCGGACAGCAGGCACTTGTCCGCTCCACCCCGGGCTTCTTCATCAACGGCAAGTTCCAGGACGTATCCTTTGGCATGCGTTCGCTGCACGACGCGGTGCAGTCCCTGCTGGTCTAGAACAGGAGACGTATGGCTAGCGTGAGTCGCGAACAGCTGCTGCACACACTGTATGAGGCTGCGGAGCTGGAGCACACGCTGATGTGCACCTATCTCTATGCGGCCTGGAGCCTGAAGGATGGCGCCGCTGACGGGCTCGCCCCTGCGCAGGCAACCGCGCTGGCACAGTGGAAATCCACGATCCTGAGGGTGGCTGTCGAAGAGATGAGTCATCTGGTTGCCGTGTGGAACATCACGGTGGCACTGGGAGGCGCACCGCGCATCGGCCGCTTCAATTTTCCGCTCGATCCCGGCGCATTGCCGGCCAGCATCGTGGTGAAGCTCGTGCCCTTCACAAATGACACCCTGCAGCATTTCATTTTTCTGGAACGGCCGGCGGATTCGACGGAACCTGATGGCGCAGGTTTTTCCGGCGGCGCAGCCAGCCGCAACAGGGGCAACAGCAGCGCCCGCTTCACACCCATGCCGGACGATTACGCCACCGTCGGCGCGTTCTATGCCTCGCTGAAGTCGCAGTTGTTCGACTTCGTGAGCGCGCATGGCGAAAGCAAAGCCTTCAGCGCTGATCCGGCCCTGCAGCTGCCCGGCGCCGACTACGGCCTGCCGGATGCGAAGCGCGTGATCTGCGCGAAGACCGCAATGGCCGCGTTCGACCGCATCGTCACCCAGGGCGAAGGTGCCAGTGAGAATTCTCG
>JANPGU010000198.1:0-5041 GCA_031424095.1 Gammaproteobacteria bacterium | reverse complement strand
CTGCGGCTGTGGAAGGCGGCAGGCATTGCAGTCGATCCGGCCGCTGATCGCTGGTATCGCGGCGTCGGTCAGGGCATGGGTCCGGCATTGAACATCGCCGTTGCAAGCGATGCTTATGTGCTGACCGATCGTGCGACGTGGATCAGCTTCCGCAACCAGGGCAGCTTCCAGGTGCTGGTGGAAGGCGATCCGAGGCTGTTCAACCAGTACAGCCTGATTCTGGTAAATCCCGCCAGGCATCCGGGCAGCAAGGCCGTGCTGGGGCAGCAGTTCATCGATTTCCTGCTGTCGCCGGAGGGTCAGCGTGCACTGGCCAGCTATCGCGTTGCAGGGCAGCAGCTCTTCTACCCCAATGCGGTGGCCAGCCCCAGGTAATTGCCTGCGGCAGGCCGCGCACATATGAAGCGACGGTCATCTGTAGGTCGCCTCATACGCGCCGCGAGTGATAACCGCGCCGCAGTGGCCCATAATCCGGGCTGGCAGGTTGACGGGCGTTTGAGCACCGCGCATCCTGCGGTGCAATAATTTCTTCTGGAATTGGGGCGATTCATGCGGCGACCCGGCGTTTCGAGGCGCTCCGTACTTGCTTCGGTAGGTGCCGCTTCGGTGTCGCCGACCCTGTTCGCCGGTTCAGGTGCGGAAACATCCTTCGCAGCTCCCGGCCACGACCCTCTGGCCGTGCGCACCGAACTAGCCTTCGAGGGCGAGATCCACACCGGACCCCAGTTGCGCGCCAGTGCCGCGGCGGGCCAGTTTTCTGCAGCGATTCTCGGCGGCGAGATTTCCGGTCCGTTGCTGACCGGCAAGGTGCAGTCCGGTCGCATCGACTGGAGCATCGACGCCGCCAGCCAGACCATGCAGGTTACGGCGAGCTACGCGGTGCTGCGTCCCGACGGTGTGCTGGTGCAGGTCAAGGATCGCAGCGTCCATCCGCAGGGCATTGCGCCGGCTGCCAGCAACCGGCTGCAGACCGCACCGGAGATCAGTCCGGAAGGCGCGCATCAGGACCAGCCTGCGTGCCTGCTGGTAGGGTTGCTCGACGCGTCGGATTTCGCAGCCGGTCAAGTCAGATTGCGAGCCTTTCGCGTTGTCTAAGATGTTGAAGAGCTGGCCGGAAGTGCAGTCCGCCTGGGCCGATCCCGGTCCGCAGGGCGGCAACCTGCAGATCAACGAGTTCCTGACCTTTCATCTGCTGCGGCTGGCCAGCATTGCCAAGGGTTCTGTCACCCGTGAATACCTGGACCCAGCAGGTCTCAGTGTGCCGGAATGGCGCCTGCTGGGAACGGTCTGCGTGTTCTCGCCGATTCCATTTGCCGACATCACGGCCATGACCACCATGGACAAGGGGCAGGTCAGCCGCACACTGCGGTCCGCCCAGGCGAAGGGCTATGTATCCACCGAACTGGTGCCAGTGGATCGCCGCCCGGAGTCCGGGGGTACGTCGATCAGTCGCGTGGTCGTGACGATCACGCCGGCCGGGCGCGAGGTGTATGAAAGGGTCATGCCGGTGGCGCAGCGCTATCAGGCGGGCCTGATCGAGCTCATGAATCCGGACGAGCGGCGCGTCATGCTCGATGTGCTGCAGCGCCTGTATCGCCATCTGGCGTCCGGCCCGAAGTAGTCCGCAGCAGCTCCCGGAACTTGCGTGGACCCGACTGACACCCACGCGCTTCGCCATCTGCAACGGGCCGAGGGCGCTGTGTCCGATGTGCCGGGCATCGGGGCAGCAGATCTGCCGCGCGCCATCAGCAGCTGCGGGGTGATCGGTTCGGGAACCATGGGCGGCGGGATCGCCATGGCGTTCGCCAATGTGGATCTCCCGGTGGTGCTGCTGGATCTGGATCAGGCGGCGCTGGATCGCGGCCTTGCAGTCATCCGCCGGAACTACGAAGTCAGCGTGAAGCGCGGCAAGCTTGCGCCGGCTGACGTGGACACGCGCATGAGCCTGATCCGCGGCAGCACGCGCTATGCAGATCTTGCTGGCGTCGACGTTGCGATCGAGGCCGTGTTCGAGGATCTGGAACTCAAGCAGCGCATCTTCAGCGCTCTGGATCGCGTGCTGAAGCCAGGCGCCATACTGGCAACCAACACTTCCACGCTGGACATCAACCGGATCGCTGCCGTGACCACTCGTCCGCAGGATGTGGTCGGGCTGCATTTCTTCAGTCCGGCGAATGTGATGCGCCTGCTGGAAATCGTTCGCACCGACACCACCGGCAGTGACGTCATTGCCACCGCGTTCGCGCTGGCGACAAGGCTGCGCAAGGTCGGTGTGCTGTCGCGGGTCTGTTTCGGATTCATCGGCAATCGCATGATGGACCCCTACGCGCGCGAAGCCGAACGGCTGGTGCTGGAAGGTGCGACGCCGGCCGAGGTCGACGCCGCACTGGAGGAATTCGGCATGGCGATGGGAATCCTGGCCGTGTTCGACATGGCCGGCGTGGACGTGGGCGTAAAGGCACGGCGTGCCAATCCCGAGCGCCAGCCAGCCGCCGATCCGACCTTCTACCGGGCTTCGCAGGTGTTGTTCGACCACGGCTGGCTGGGACAGAAGAGTGGCAAGGGTTACTACCGCTATGAGGCGGGAGCGCGCGAACGACTGCAGCATGTTGCAGCGCTCGATCTGTTGCATGCAGAAGGCCGCCGGCTGGGAATCGCACGCACGGATTCGATCAGCAAGGCGGAGATCGTGGAACGCTGCATGTATTCGATGATCAATGAAGGTGCGCGAATCCTGGAAGAGGGTGTGGCCTTGCGTCCGGGCGACATCGATGTGGTGTACACCGCGGGTTACGGGTTCCCGCGCGGTCGGGGCGGGCCGATGTTCTATGCCGATGAGATCGGGCTCGACACCGTGCTGGCCGGACTTGCGAAGTACGCGCGCCAGGGCGCTGCGGATTGGGAACCGGCGGCGCTGCTCAAGGCGCTGGCCACAACGGGCAGTACGTTTGCCGCCTGGGCGCAGAGCAGCGAGCGCTAGCGCGCTGGCAGCGTGTGCGCTGCGGCTTCGATCAGTTGCGGTGTGCCTGCGGCATCGGACCAGACGACAGCCAGTTGACCGTAGCGCGCAGCGATGCGACAGGCCATGGAACACGACAATCCAAGGACCAGCGCGCTGAATTCAACTGGCCACTGACCCTGCGGGTCCTCGTGCCTGCCGGGAAAGCAGGTCAACCCCATGCTCAGCAGTTCGCGTTCCAGTTGCTGCTGCGCGCCCTGGTTGCGGTCGTTGTCGCGCGGCTGGCCGCCGGGGTTGTACGCGGTGATCGCTGCTGCGCAGGCATGACCGGTTTCATGCAGCAGTTGCCGCAAGGGCTCACTGTAGTGACCGATCTGCAGCAGCAACGGGCCGCGCGGCGTATCGAAACGATAGTGCGCACTGCGAAACGCGCGGCGCAGCGCCGCGGTCAGGGCCGAAGTGGGAGCGGGATTCTGCAAATCGGTCACGCACTTACCGGGGCTTATTCGCCAGCGATCTTCTATCCTATACGCAATGACTCGACGTGCACTGCAGGGAGATATCTGAATGGAGCAGCGTCCGCCATTGCCGCCGTTCACCCTGGACTCGGCTCTGCGCAAGGTGCGCGCAGCGGAAGACGCGTGGAACTCGCGCGATCCGGATCGCGTTGCCGGTGTCTATACCGAAGACACGCTGTGGCGCAATCGCACTGAGTTCCCGCGCGGGCGGGCGCAGGTTCATGCATTCCTGCAGCGCAAGTGGGCGCGGGAACTGGACTACCGGCTCATCAAGGAACTGTGGGCATACACGGACAATCGCATTGCCGTGCGGTTTGCCTATGAATGGCATGACGACTCGGGGCAGTGGTATCGCAGCTATGGCAACGAGACCTGGGAATTCAATGGCGATGGCTACATGCAGCGTCGCTTTGCCAGCATCAACGACCTGCCCATCCACGCAGCAGAGCGAAAGTTTCATTGGCCGCCGGGGCGCCGTCCGGATGATCACCCTTCGCTCAGCGATCTGGGACTGTGAGCGCGGTCACGCGGGTTGCGCCAGCGACGCTGCATCCTGTGCCAGCTTGCGGATGCCGAGCCAGTCGCCAGCCTTGATGAGGTCTGACGGGCAGACCCACGATCCGCCCACGCAGTGCACATTCGGCAAGGCCAGAAAATCCGCCGCATTGTCGCGACTGATGCCACCGGTGGGACAGAAGCCCACGTCCGGAAACACCGAATGCAGCGCTTTCAGCATGCCGATGCCACCGGCCTGCTGTGCCGGAAACAGCTTGCACAGTTTGAAGCCCAGTTCGCGGGCCTGCATCAGCTCGCCAGGCGTCATGACACCGGGCAGGAACGGCCAGGGCACCCTGTGACTTGCCGCAGCGAGCTCGGGGGTGAGGCCCGGCGAAACACCAAACTGCGCACCGGCGTCCGTCGCTGCCTGAAAGTGTTGTGGCGAGGTGAGCGTGCCGACTCCAACGATGGCCTCGGGAATCGCGCGGCGCATCGCGGCAATGGCGTCGAGACCCACAGGGGTTCGCAGCGTGACTTCGAGCACTGGGAGCCCGCCGGCGACCAGTGCATCGGCCAATGGCACGGCAGTGGCGAGATCGTGGATCACGATGACGGGGATCACCGGCGCGCGCCGCATGATGTCGAGCAGCGATGAATTCATGGGTTGCAGGTCCTTGCGCCGGATTCGGCGTCGGTGGCGTGTGCGCGGAAACTGCCGAACAGCTCCCGGCCGCTGCCGCCGGTAAACGCAGAATGGGTTGGAGCGGCGAGCGTCCGCGCGGCGAATTCAGCGGCATCCGCCAGCACTTCCACGGTACCCGCCGTGGCGTCCAGGCGAATGACATCACCATCACGAACGCGTCCCAGTGGTCCGCCGCAAAGACTTTCAGGTGATACATGGATGGCAGCCGGAATCGTGCCGGATGCGCCGGACATGCGGCCGTCGGTGACCAGCGCAACATGGTGCCCCTGTGCCTGCAGCACCGACAGCGTCGGCGTGAGCTTGTGCAGTTCCGGCATGCCATTGGCGCGTGGACCCTGCTCGCGCACCACCACGATGACATCG
>JANPGU010000197.1:0-2626 GCA_031424095.1 Gammaproteobacteria bacterium | reverse complement strand
ATGCGTGCCGGATTTGTCGCCGCGCGAAATGAACGGCAACTGGCCCGCCTTGATGGCTTGCAATGCCCGAACCGCGTCCTTGAGTCCGCGAATGCCCGCCGGATCCGCCGCGGGACCTGCAATGACGAAATCGTTGTACATGACCAGCTGTCGCGTCAGCCCATGGCCTTCGGACACGAAGCGCTCTTCCGCTTCGGCGTCATGCACGAAGACCACATCGGCGTCGCCACGACGAGCCGTTTCCAGCGCCTGCCCGGTGCCCTGTGCAATCACCTTGACGGTGATGCCGGTGCGGGCATGGACCAGCGGCAGCAAATGGGTGAAGAGCCCGGAGTCCTGCGTGGAAGTCGTGGAAGCCACGACGATCGAACGGTCCTCGTCTGCTGCCTGCACAGCGCATGGCATGACCGCTGCAAGCAGCATCGTTGCGATGGTGACTATCGAAATCCGCTTGTTCATGGCAATCCTCAAGGTCAAAGCAGAAGCTGCCCGGCGATGAAGCGCCGCGCCAGGTCCGTGGTGGGCTGTTCGAATAGCTGCTGTACGGTACCGCTCTCGACAATGGCGCCACGATGCAGCAGCACCAGGTCGCCTGCAAGTCGCGCCGCTTCGCCCAGATCATGCGTGGCCATCACGACCTTCACGCCACGCGCACTGATTGCCCTTATCAGTTCCTCGATGACAAGGGTCGCAGCAGGATCGAGACTCGCAGTCGGTTCGTCGAGAAACAGCACAGCGGGTTCACGCGCCAATGCACGGGCCAGTGCCAGCCGCTGCCGCTCACCACCAGAGAGCCGCGGCGCTGGACGCTCCGCGAGCTCCTGCAGCCCCACCAGCGCCAGCAGTTCAGTGACCCGCACCCTGCGTACTGCATGCGGCGCGCCGGCATTGGCCAGTGCAAAATGCAGGTTGTCGGCCACCGAGCGACGCAGCATCACCGGCCGCTGGAATACCAGCGCGCGATGTGTAGGCGCAGCATGGCTGCGGCCACCCCAGCTGATCGTCCCGGCGACCGGTTGCACCAATCCCATGGCCGCGCGCAGCAACGTGGTCTTGCCGGAGCCATTCGGCCCGATAAACACGGTGGGCGGCCCGGGGGTAAGGCGCAATGAGACACCGCGCAATATCTCGGTGTCGCCGGCGACAACATGCACGTCGTCGAAGACGATGGGCAGTTCGGATGCAATGGCTGCTTGCACCCGCACCTCAGCGCTCGAACCGCGCACCGCGTTGTTTCACGGCCCATGCCGCGACATTCACGAACAGCACAATACAGATCAGGATGAGGCCCAGCCCCATTGCCAGCGGCAGATTGCCCTTGGACGTCTCCAGGGCAATGGTCGTGGTCATGGTGCGGGTGAAGCCTTCGATGTTGCCGCCGACGATGATGATCGAACCGACTTCTGCGGCGGCACGGCCGAAGCCCGCGAGCAGTGCCGTCACCAGCGAGAATCGTGCATCCCACAGCAACGTGCGGGCCCGACGCAGTGGCCCGACGCCCATCGCGGCAAATTCATCGCGATATTCCAGCCACAGGTCTTCAATCGTCTGGCGCGTCAGCGCCGCGATGATGGGCAGCACGAGAATGGTCTGCGTGATCACCATCGCAGGTGCAGTAAACAGCAGACCGAAGGAACCCAGCGGTCCCGAGCGCGACAAAAGCAGATAGACCGTGAGTCCCACCACCACGGGCGGCAGACCCATCAGCGCATTCAGGAGGACCACTGCCACCTGTCGCCCGGGAAAACGGCTCAGGGCGATGAGGGCCCCCAGTGGCGCACCCAGCAGCGCGGCGAGCAGCGTCGCTGCAAGACTGACCGCCAGAGACAGATGCACGATTGCGAACAGCGCCGGATCGCCGCTCAACACCAGCTGCAGTGCGGAGGCCTGATCCGGCATCAGCAGTCTGCCGGGCCCATGCGGCCGGCTGTTTCCAGCGCTTCGGCCACGCCGATGGCGATGGCAAGAGGCCGCTCGCCCAGACCGACGATCTGCGGCTCCGAGCGAGGGTCGACTTCCACCAGGCGTTGCCCCGCAAGCACCTCAACACCGGCACGCGCCAGACCTCGCAACTGCCCTGCGATGGGCGCGTGGATGATGTGTTCGCCCAGCTGCCCGACTGTTGCACCAGCCTGCACGTCCGCACCTAGTACTGCGGTGGTCTGCCAGATGCCCGCGCAGGGTGCGATCGCGAACCGCGCCCTTGTTACGCCAGCCAGTGCGCGCGGACCGCCACTGCGCTCCGCCGCTGGCCGGTTGTGGAGCACCTGTCCGAGCGCAGCGCCCCATTGCGTCTCAATGGCTACATGGCAATTGTGGCCCGGTACGTAGCCGGGTCCCAGGCCAATTCCCAAGCGCGCCTGCTGCCGGAGATCGGCCGGAACGCGATTGCGCTTCATGGTCGCGTCGACGACAACGTCGAACTGAATGGCTGCTGCCAGCAGGCTTTCATCGAGGGTCACGATCGGAATGGCAGCGGCCAATTTCCAGCAGGCCTGCACTGCATCGATATCCGCCAGGCAGCGCGCCGCCACGCCTTCCAGCATCGCGCAACCGTCAAAAAGCGCATCGGTGAAGGCCATGCCTCTGCGGGCGTGTGGCGAGCCGGCCCGCACGCTGGTCGAGC
>JANPGU010000196.1:0-9130 GCA_031424095.1 Gammaproteobacteria bacterium | reverse complement strand
CGAACGATTCACCAGCGTGGAACTGCTGGCTGCCGCGCGTCGTCAGGCAGCGGGCCTGCAGGCCCTCGGTGTGCGGCAGGACGACTACGTGCTGAGCTGGCTGCCCAACAGCCCTGCGGCCGTTGTGAGCTGGCTGGCACTGAACCTGCTGGGCGCCGTGTATGTACCCATCAATACGGCCTACAAGGGCAGGCTGCTGCGGCATGTCATCGCCAGCAGCGGTGCTTCGCTGATGCTTGCGGACGGGAAGCTGCTTGAGCAGCTGGCGGATAGTGACGCCACCAGGCTGGAACGCATCGTGGTATTCGGAGCCCAGCGCCCGCGCCTGCCCGGCCTTGCACTGCTGCCTTCTTCGGTCCTCGAAGGAAATTCCGGAAGCCTCCAGCCGCCATCCAGACCGGTGCAGCCATGGGACACGCAGTGCGTGATCTTCACTTCCGGCACGACGGGCCCTTCCAAGGGTGTGCTGTGTTCTTACCGGCACACCTACGCCGCTGCCGTTGAGTTTCGCCACGTTGGTCCCGGTGACACCAATCTGGTGGCGCTGCCGATGTTCCACATCGGTGGCATCCTGGGCGTGAATTTCGCGCTGATACATGGTGGCACCGCCGCCATCATCGAGCGCTTCCGCACCCAGACATTCTGGCAAACCGTCCGCACACTCGAAGTCACTGCCGCGGGACTGCTGGGCACCATGGTGCAGTTCCTGGTGCAGCAGCCGGAGGTTGCCAATGAGCGCGAACATCCGCTGAAAAAGGTGGTCATCGCGCCCTTTGGCGACGAGGCACTGGTTTTCGCGAAGCGCTTCGGCGTCGAAGTGTCCACGGAATTCAACATGACCGAACTCTCCGTGCCTCTGTGGTCGGGGCCGGATACGGTGGTGCGCGGCGCCTGTGGCCGCCCGCGCGATGGCGTGCAACTGCGCCTGGTGGATGACAATGACCAGGAAGTGGCGGCAGGCTGCGTTGGAGAACTGATTCTGCGCACCGCTGAACCATGGACGATGACCCATGGCTATCTGAATGATCCGGTCACCACCGCACTCAGCTGGCGCAACGGCTGGTTCCACACCGGCGACCTGTTCCGCCGCGACGCCCAGCACAACTACTTCTTCGTGGATCGCTCCAAGGACATGATTCGCCGCCGCGGCGAGAACATCTCCTCATGTGAAGTCGAAGCCGAACTGCTGACTTTCCCTGGAATCCGGGCTGCGGCCGCCGTGCCAGTGGCAGGAGACGGCGGTGAAGACGAAGTGCTGGCCGTTGTCTCGCTGCAGGAAGGCGCCACACTGGATCCCGCGGCGCTGCTGGCTTTTCTGCAGCCGCGGATGGCCACGTTCATGATGCCGCGCTACGTGCGAGTGGTCACGGATCTGCCACTGACTCCCACACAGAAAATCGAGAAGCATGTGTTGCGCGCGCAAGGCGTGACGCCGGATACCTGGGATCGTGGCGACCCGCGCGCGCAGCGGCAGCGAGCGCTCACGAAGGCGAGCGAACCTCTTTCTGTGGCTGCACAACCCAGACCATCAGACCGCGGTCCGCTGGCCGGCGTGCGGGTACTCGAATTCGCCGGTCTGGGTCCCGCGCCCTTTTGCACGATGCTGCTGGCCGATCTGGGCGCCGACGTGCTCTGCATAGACCGGCGCGGTACGACTTATGACGTCAGTGATGTCGAAGCCCGCGGTCGCACGCGCGTGCAGCTGGATCTGAAGAATCCTGAAGATCAGTCACAGGCGCGCGAACTCATCGACAAGGCGGACATCCTGGTGGAGGGGTTCCGTCCCGGCGTGATGGAGCGGCTGGGACTCGGCCCGAATGAAGCACTGGCCCGCAACCCGCGACTCGTCTACGGGCGCATGACCGGATGGGGTCAGAGCGGTCCCCTGGCCGCAACAGCCGGCCATGACATCAACTACCTTGCACTCAGTGGCGCCTTGCACGCCATGGGAAGCAAGGAAAGGCCCGCCGTGCCCCTGAATCTCATCGCTGATTTTGGTGGGGGCGCGCTGTATCTCGCGATGGGCGTGCTCGCAGGCCTGCATCACGCCCGCGCAACGGGCACAGGCCAGGTCGTGGATGCCGCGATGACGGATGGCGTGATCTCCATGCTGGGCATGATCTACGGGGATTTTGCCGCTGGCCGATGGCTGGACGAACGCGAGAGCAATGTCATCGACGGGGCCGCGCCCTTCTACGGTGTTTACCGCTGCCAGGATGGCAAATGGCTCAGCGTTGCAGCGCTGGAGCCACAGTTCTACCGCAACCTGTGGCAGACGCTGGCCGCTGCCGGCGCCGTCACGCCGGAGCAGGTACAGCCACATCTTTCGCAACAGTGGCAGCGGGATACCTGGTCCACCGTGCGGCAGACGCTGGCTCTGGTCTTTGCCAGTCGCGCCCGCGACGCGTGGTGCGAACTGCTCGGGGACAATGATGTCTGCGTGGCGCCCGTGCTGAGCCTGGCAGAAGCGATGCGGCATCCGCACAACCTTGCGCGCGGCAGTTTTGTCGACATTGCGGGAGTCGCGCAGCCTGCGGCAGCGCCGCGATTCAGTGTCACACCGGCAGTTGCGGGAACTCCGCCGCACCGGGCTGCCATTGACATCGTCGATGCGCTGCGCCGCTGGCGCTGAGCGGTTCGGGCAGCTACTTCGCTGGCGTCGGCGCCGCGGGAATCTGGTTGCCGCCCAGAGTCCGCCCATCCGGCAGCACGGCCTGCATGAACGAGCCTCCGGGCTGTCCATCGCGCAGCGGATGCACCGTGATCCGCACCTGATCACCCGGCTTGAACGTGTTGCGCTTCCAGCCCTGGCGGCCGACGAGATTGGGACTGCCCCCTTCGATCGACCATTCCACTACCTTGCCAGAGGCGTCCTTCACATTCAGCTGGATCCAGGTGTGCGGATTGCTCCACTGGAACTCTTTCACCTCGCCGGCCAGCACGAGCTCTTTCTTCTCGTCGAACATGCTGAACGAGTGATGGGCCAGCGCCGGCAAGGCGGCGCTGGCGAGCAGCAGGCAGGGCACCGAAATTCGATTCATTGCGATGGCTCCGTAGATACGACTCATGGCTTCGCTTCGTTCTGGCCGGGCAGGAAGATCTCGCGATTATTTTCCTCGCACACGTATTCCATGATGCGCGCGTCGGCACCACCGCGCCGGTATGTGCGCACTACCTTCCATGGCGCCGTGAATGCACCGGGATCAGTCACGGTGATCTCCGCCACCAGCGTTTGCGGATTCCGCAGGAAGATCCGCTCGCTGACGGTCAGTTGATCGCTGTGGGTCAGCGGCGACGCATCGAAGCTGGTGTCGCCACGGATGCCGATGGTGCTGACCACAAGCGTCTGCCCTTCCCAGCGCCCGATCGAATCACCATTGAATGTGATATCGACCTCGTCGGCTGGCGGATGGGCACGCCCGTCAGTAAAGATGCGGCGCACCTGACTGGACCACTCGGCAATGATGGTGACCTGCCCTTTCGTCTGCAGGATCTCGAGCGGATAACTCGCCACCATGAAGCGCGGCATGCCCTGCGGCAGGCAGCGGGAAGTGGGGTCGGCGACACGCTCACCGCGGCTGCGGGCAGCCATCGCCAGATCATAACGGCCTCGGTATTGCGCGTTGAACGGCGGCAGTTCGTTGCTGGGGTTGAAGCGGATGCCTTCGATGCGTTCCCAGATGCCGGTAATGTCCGGCACCACCGTGCCATCCGGAAGTCTCGAACCCGGCACCTGCGCGAGTGCGCTGCTCGAGCCCAATAGTGCCGCGACGGCAAATAGCACCGCAGCGATGATTCGCGCCCAGCCAGAACCTTTGTTTTGCATACCGCCCCCGCTCCTGCAACCTCACCGGCTGCCGGGAGGCTCCTGCAGACTATAGTGCGGAGCCAGGCGAAAGAACAAACAGTGGTTTACTTGCCGGCGGCTTTCAACTCTTCGATCTTCTTGTTGAGGCATTCCATGACAGGATGCCGGTCGGTGTAACCACGGGCCATGTTGGCGCGATTGGCCTCGGCCTGCTTCAGTGTATTCGCCTGATGACACTGAAAATCCACGATGGCCTGGATTTCCCTGCTCAGCGGCGCATCGGCCGCTATCGCGCACTGGCACACCGCTGCAAACGCTGCCGTGATGGCGCACGAGAGGATCCACGGCTTGCTGCGCTGCATAACTCAAACTCCGGAAAATTCGGGGTTGCTGGCCGCGAAATTACAGCGAGCGTAGCGGCGGTTGCTGTGTTTTGCAGCACAAAATGGTCGCGGTCGGCCAGTAGCGACACTCTGAACCCCGAATATGTCCTTGGTGCTAGGATTCGCGGCCTCGAAGGCCGCTCCGGCCCCTTCCGATGGAGAGACGCAGCGTGTCCAATTCCGCCAGCCAGACGGTTCCGGGCGTATTCGCCGATATTGACCGCGTCTTTGCCCTGCAGCGGGCGCATCAATGGGAAGCAAAGGCGAGCTCTCCAGACCAGCGCAGGGACAAGCTGCGCAGACTCAAGGCAGCCGTTGAGGCCCACGCCGACGAGATCGTGGCAGCGGTCCGCCAGGACACGCGCAAACCCGAGAACGAGATCCGCGTTACCGAACTGCTGAATGTGCTCGGCAACATCGACCGGAATATCGCCAATCTCGACGACTGGATGAAGCCCGTCGCTGTCATCCCGTCCCAGAACAAGAACGACAGCGCGAGGATCGTCTACGAAGCGCGTGGCGTGTGCCTCATTCTGGGCCCCTGGAATTTTCCGCTGGGGCTGGTCATGGGTCCACTCGCGGCGGCCATTGCCGCCGGAAATTGCTGCATCGTCAAGCTCACGGATCTGTGCCCCGCAACTGCGCGCGTGGCCGCCCGGGTCGTCAGGGAGGCATTCGACGAACAGGAAGTTGCGATATTCGAAGGCGATGTGGACGTAGCGACTGCGCTGCTCGAACTGCCGTTCAGCCACATTTTCTTCACAGGCAGCACGCGGGTCGGCAAGCTGGTCATGGCGGCGGCCGCGAAGCATCTGGCCAGCGTCACGCTGGAACTGGGCGGCAAGTCGCCCGTCATCGTCGATGCCGACGCGGACGTGAAGAAGGTCGCCGCAGATCTGGCGGGCGCCAAGCAGTTCAATGGCGGACAGGCCTGCATTTGCCCTGACTATGTATTCGTCACGGCGTCACAGAAGGATATCCTGATCGAAGAGTTTCGCGCCCGCGTAAAGCAGAACCTTTACCGCGAAGACGGCAGCATCAGGAAGGAACACATCGCCCAGATCGTCAACGACCAGAACTTCGTGCGCATCAGGAAGCTCTTCGATGATGCAGTGGCCAAGGGTGCCAGGGTTGCCGTGGGCGGCACGCTCGAGGCGAGCGACCGCACCATCCATCCGACGCTGCTGACTGATGTCACGCCGGACATGCTGATCATGCAGGAGGAGATCTTCGGGCCAGTGGTGCCTGTGATGACGTATGCGAAGCTCGATGAGGTGATCGAATTCATCTCGGCCCGTGGCAAGCCGCTGGCGCTTTACATCTACAGCGGCACGCCAGGCAACGTCGACCGGATTCTCAGCCGCACCTCATCCGGCGGCGTGACGATCAATGGCGTGTTCTCCCATTACCTGGAGAACCAGTTGCCCTTCGGTGGCGTCAACCAGAGCGGCACCGGCAGTTACCACGGCGTGTTCGGGTTCCGGGCGTTCTCGCATGAGCGCGCGATCTACGTGCAGGCACTGCCGGCATAGGTCTATTTCGGCAGCCCACACACCATCCTTGACGGTGCCATTCCCTCCCCCTCCACCCGCATGCAGGTCGGCCGGTACCGGTCGTGCACGTAGTGCGCATTCTCGAAGTCTTCCTGCCGGGGATTTTCCATGCAGTCGTATTCGTACGGATGGCGGGCCGCGCTCTTCTTCCACGATCGCTTGATGACAAAGGGCTGGGTGTAGAACGCAGGGTCAGTGATCGTCGTCTCGATGTCGATGCTGCTGCCATCGGCGGTCGGCGTGAATCTCTCGACCGTATGCAGTTGCGGGCTGGTCGGCTGGCCACGGGCATCGAGCTCGGCGTAACCGTTGAATCCCAGCGTGTCGACCAGCAGCGTGGCTCCCTCCCAGTGCCCCACCGAATCACCCACATAACCCGGCTCAAGCCTGTCCGGATGTGTGGCATTCATGCGGATGCGGCGGACCATGCGCGGCATTTCGAAGAGAACGGTGATTTCACCGGCCGATTCCAGGATCACGATCTTCTCGCGCGGCATCGTCATGGTGGACACTGCGCCTGGACGGCAGGAGGTCCAGGCAGTCTGCATGATGCTGCCACGCTGCATCGCCGCCGCATTGCTGTCCACAATGCCCCGGCCAGCGCTGGACAGCGGCGCATTGGGCACCATGAATCCGAATGTCTTCGGCTCCCACACACCTGACAGGCGGGCAGTCAGCGTCACGGGTAAAGCCGCAGGCGAAGTCCATGCTGCCACGCGCGATGCCTTGATCTTGCCCGTGGGGACTTTCTCCGCCGGCTCACCGCGCGCCATGCGGTCTGGACAGACGTCATCCGCTACCCGTGCCGCGGCGTCGCGATGAAAGGTCAGCACGGTTTGCCACGGCCGTGTGAAATTCTCCGGATCCTCTATCGTGATGCGATCCTCGAGCCGGCCATCCGGGAGCACACGCAGTCGTTCGGTGAGTGTCAACTGGTCCGAGTGCGGCAGTCCCGAGGCATCCAGCACCGTCGCATCGATCAGTCCCACTGTGCGGATCACCAGCGTATCAGCCTCCCAGTGGCCCACCGGAAATCCCATGGTCAGCGGCAACGGCGGGTCCACTGTTCCGCTGCCGAGATCCACGATGCGGAACCAGCGGTACCACCCGTGGATGAAAGCGAGGCGGTTGTCGTCGGAGCGGATCTCCAGCGGGTAATTCATCGTCAGTATGCGTGGCATGCCCGGACCGGCGCACCAGGTGGTCGGATCAAACGCCGCGTCACCGGCGGCAAGGCGCTGACGGCGCTCGGCATGGACCTTCATTGCTGCGGCGGTGAGCGGCGGCGGTTTGCCGTCCTGCATCAGCAATGCCCGGGGCGCCGCATCGGGCACCCAGATGCCAAGCAGAGCCGCAGGTCCGCTTGCCGTCTTGTCAGAATGATCCGCCGCTGTGGATACACACGCAGCAAGGGCAATACCGCCCAGCAGCAGCCCCCAGGAACGCAGGCGCCGCATGATCAGGGATCCTTTGGCGCAGGTGGCGCAGCGCCAAGTGCCCCGCCGAACTTTGCGGCCACCCCATCGAGTTTCTGTCCATCGGCAAACGTGAGCACCCGCAGCGTGCCATAGGGCTTGCCGCTGCGCGCCGGAGAGAGATTCATGGTCACCACGTCTCCCGCCTTGACGCTGTTCTTGCGCCAACCCATGTTGATGTTCAGGCTCGGGGAGCCGATTTCGACCGACCACTGGATTTTTTCCGCGCCCTCGCCATCCGTCAGCAGCTGGATGTAGGAGTGCGGATTGGTCCATTGCACTTCCTTGACGACTCCCTTGATAGTGACCTGCTTGGTATAGTCGAATTCAGCGGTAGAGTGATGGGCAGGCGCCAGCGGGGACTGACCCATCGCCAGAACCGCAAGCAGCATTGAAGAAAGCCGCAGTTTCGAACGCATGCAGCGCCCCTTTTCGGACTTTGGAAACCAGAACCTGATTGCCTGACACCGGGACCAACGTCTCAACCTTACTCCAGGAGCGCGCCGATGAGAATTCCTAGATCAAGGATTTTGTCCAGCCTGCTGCTGCTGACAGCGTCATACAGCCTCAACGCCGCCGATCCCATGCAGGCCATTGCCGATCGCACCCTGATCCGCGAGCTCATGGACCGATACGGCATCGTGCATGACCTGGGCACTCCGGAGGAGTACGCGGATCTGTTCACGGACGATGGGGAGATCGCCGTCGCCACCGGCGGACCTGCGATCGTCAAGGGCCGGCAGGCGCTGATCGCGCAAGCCCGCAAGGACCACGAGCGCTTTGGCAACGAGCCTGCAGCCAATGGCAAGACCACGTCGATCATGCGCCACCTGATCAGCAATGCGCAGATAACCAACACCAGCGCGGACTCGGCCGCGGGCAGCTGCTACGTGACCACCGTGGTGAAGCAAGGCGATGTCGGACCCGAGATCCTGAGCATTTCCCGCTACACAGATCGCTATGTGAAGCAAAGCGGGGAATGGCGCATCCAGCGACGCGAGATCACCATCGAATTCGGCAATGCGGCACTGGGCAAGCAGCTTGGCTTCGGTAGCCGCTGATGATCACTGCGGCGCGATCACGGGTCGCCATGGCTTGTCTGACTCTGTTGACTGCATGCCTGAACACAGGTGCGCAGCAGGCACCGGACATCGGCTTCGTCAGCGTCGGGCGCGCGGCGCCACTGCAGGACGACGTCAACAGTCATGAGCCCGTGGGCGCGACTGTGCAGCGTGATGGCAGCTTTAACGGTGCGGCACGCGCGGGGCAGGTTCCACCCGGCATGCAGCCGCTGACCCGCGACCTGTTCACTACCCGCGATTTCTACGCGGACCGCGCATTGTGGAGGGACCCGCGGTATTTCCGCTGCAACAGCCTGATCGCCATCGAGGCCCTCTGGGCCGGTGCTGCTGGCGGCGCCATCGGCAAGAATCCCCCTGCCTCCGCGCCCTGGGGCCATTGCGAACGCGATTACCCGCGCAGTGCCATCGTCAGTCCGTATCCCTTCCGCACTGCGCAGGCTCACTACGAAGCGCTGCTCGCGGAAACCCGCAACCGCGGCGGACCCACCGTGCACACCGGCGCAACGCTGCCGAACGAATGGAACGGCGTTTATCGCCAGCCGCGCTTCAGGCCACAGAACGACAACTGGATCGCCATGCGCCACGTGCAGGTGCCAACCATCCTTTCGTTGCTGACCGACGCTTACCAGCAGCGCCTGGTGCAGGAGACCTATCACCACGGGCACACCAACAAGCCGATGTGGCCCTCGCAGTACTGCTGGCCCGAAGGCTTCCTGCGGCGCTGGCACGAATGGGCTGCATACGACCGCCAGGTCATGGTCACTCCGCAACTGGTACAGATCTACATGAGCGGTGCGATGAACTTCGTCACCAACATCCACGTGGGCCG
>JANPGU010000195.1:0-7040 GCA_031424095.1 Gammaproteobacteria bacterium | reverse complement strand
GCCGCGGGCAAGCTGTTCATCAACTCCGGCTCCGAGAGCAATGCCTGTGAGTCACCGGCGCGTCAGCCCGGCGCCAAGGGCAAGACGCCTTGCCCGGAACTGCCGCTGCGTGCCGGCATCTGGCAGTACGACGCCAATGCGCTGAACCAGAAGTTCTCGCCGAAGGAACGCTTCATCACCGGGCTGCGCAATTCGGGTGGCCAGGCATTCGATGCAGCCGGGAATCTCTATGCCGTGCAGCATGGCCGCGATCAGCTTCCGGAAGGCTGGCCGAAGCTCTACACGATGGAAGCCGGTCATGAGCTGCCATCAGAAGTGATGGTGCAGGTGAAGGAAGGCGCCGACTACGGCTGGCCTGCCTGCTACTACGATGGCACGCTCAAGGCACTGGTCACCGCACCGGAATACGGTGGCGACGGCAAGAGCACGGACAAGTGCGTGAACAAGTCGGCCCCGGTGGCGGCTTTCCCTGCGCACTGGGCTCCCAATGACGTGCTCTTCTATAACGGCACGCAGTTTCCGGAAGGCTGGCGCGGCGGTGCACTGGTCGCGTTCCATGGTTCATGGAATCGCGCGCCGGGTCCGCAGGGCGGCTACGCCGTTGCGTTCCAGCCGATGGCCGAAGGCAAGACCACGGGCGAATACGTGATCTTCGCCGATGGTTTCGCCGGCGCTGAAAAGGCGCCGGGCCGCGCCGCGCACCGGCCTGCTGGTCTTGCGATCGGGCCGGATGGCGCGCTCTACATCAGCGATGACCAGAAGGGTCGCATCTGGCGCGTGACGCATCTGGGCACAGGCGCGAGCACCGCCGTGCAATCAGCGCCAGCGCCTGCCGTGGTAGCCGCCGCTGCGGTATCCACCGCGGATCTCACACCGCCGCCAGGTTTCACGGCAGAGCAGCTCGCACTGGGTGAGAAGATCTATCACGGGCAGGCCGCGGGCGGAAACTGCATGGGCTGTCATGGTTCAGACGGTGCCGGCACGATGGTGGGTGCGAATCTCATCGATGCCAACTGGCTGTGGAGCGATGGCGGCCTGTCCGGCATCAGGAATACGATCGTGAAGGGCGTGGCTGCTGCGAAGCAGTCGATGGGCGCAATGCCACCGATGGGTGCGGCACCGCTGCAGCCTGCCGACGTGGATGCGGTCGCCGCCTACGTCTGGGCGATCAGTCACCGCAGCAAATAAAGCGCGCGACCAGTGATCAGGGCGATGACGGGGTCATGAGCATGAACCCCGTCATCGTTCTCGCCCGCTTCACCGCATCTTTTCCCATGATCTGCAGCAGCACCCGCGCCATCCATGGCAGGGGCGGCATGCGGCCGAACCGCTGCGAGATTTCACTGCTGTAGCGAACTTCCTTCCGCTCCCAGCCATGGGTGCGGAAGAATCCTTCCCAGTCCCGCGGAAAGAACCGGAAGGGCGCATTCTTCAGCATCGGCGTCTTCGACACCGCCTTGAGGTGCACGTAGGCCCGCGGCGAGAAATATTCCGCCAGCCAGAAGGCAAACCGCGGCTGTGACAACAGATCCATCGCGAGCTCGGCCACCTGCGCTTCGGTCAGATACGGAATGACACCTTCGGTAAGAACGAGGATCTTCTTCGCTTCGGGTACAACCCTGGCAAGGAAGCCGCGCCGTGCAGTGGGATTGGCCAGATCAACGCCCACTCTCTGCAGCCGGCAATGCAGCTTCTGATCCCGCAGCGTGAGGTTCTTGTACTCCACCATGTGGGGGAAGTCCGCTTCCACCCAGCACAGGGTCGGCGGGAGCTCCATCCGGTACGGACGCGTATCGAGTCCCGCTCCCAGATTGATCACCGCATCCACGCCATCGGCAATCGCCCGCTGGATGTACTCGTCGATCAGCACGGTGCGCGCCAGCACCGTCCACTCGGTATAGCGACTGATCGACTTGAACGCCCGCGCGATGCCCTCACCACGTTCCGCCGTCAGCACCTTTGCCAATGGATCGCGGAACATCGCATCAGGGCGGGCCGATTCCTTGCCACGGTAGTACGCCACCCAGATGGCGGTGTCCGACACATCCCTGATCTCTGCGGGTGGGCTCATGGGGTGCCAGCATAGGCCTTGCCCAATGGCCATCGCAGAAATACTGGACGCGTGTCATCCAATGTCGTTCTAATGCGTTGAAGACCTGAGGGCACACCAGATCAGGGGGCGGAATGCGTTTACACAACAGCGCGAGGGTTGGCGCGATGGCGCTCCTGGCCATGGGGCTGCTGAGTGCCTGTGGCGGCGGCGACACCGCCGCGACCCCGTCAGCACCGCCTCCCCCTGTGCCCGTCGCCTCGGTATCGAAACCAGAAGCATTCCGATTTCTCAACCAGGCCAGCTTCGGTGCAACCGAGACCGAAGCCGCGCGCCTGATTTCGATGGGCAATATTAATACTGCCTATGCAGCATGGATCGATGCCGAGATCGCGAAGCCCGCCTCCACGCTGTTGCCGGCGGTAGAAGCGGCGTATCCGAATCCGGTGCCCGTCGGGTTCAACATCGCGTCTCTCAATGCACCGCGCGTGGAGAAATGGTTCGCCAACACCTTGCGGGGCTCCGACCAGCTGCGCGGTCGCGTGGCCTGGGCGCTGTCGCAGATCTTCGTGGTGTCGCAGATCGGTGCGCTGCAGAACCTGCCGAGCGCAACCGCAGACTTCTACGATCTGCTGGCGCGCGATGCGCTCGGTGATTACCGGACGCTGCTGCAGGATGTAACGCTGCATCCGGCGATGGGCGTTTATCTCTCGATGCTGGGCAATCAGAAAGCGGTGGCCGGCACCAATCTGCGTCCGGACGAGAACTACGCGCGCGAGGTCATGCAGCTCATGTCGATCGGGCTGGTGGAGCTCGATCTCGACGGCAGCGTGCGTCGCGATGCGGGCGGGCAGCCGATTCCCACGTATGACCAGAGCATCATCGAAGGCTTCGCGCGCGTGTTTACGGGATGGAAGTGGGCCTGCCCGACCACCAACCCCGCGTGTACCTTTACCAATGTGCGGCCGCAGATCGCGCCGCTGCCGGGCTACAACCAGATCCTGCCGATGCGGCTCTATGCCGCGCAGCATGAGACCGGCACCAAGAAACTGTTGAGCGGCGTGACGCTGCCCGCCAACCAGAGCGGCGAAATGGATCTGCAGATGGCGCTCGACAACATCGCCAATCATCCGAATGTCGCACCGTTCATGTCGCGGCAACTGATCCAGAAGCTGGTCACCAGCAATCCTTCACCGGCCTATGTGCGCCGCATTGCAACGCTGTTCAACAACGATGGCACGGGCCGTCGCGGCAATCTGGCCGCGGTGGTGCGCGCGATCCTGCTGGATGCCGAAGCCCGGCCCGCCGGGCAGGGCATCGCACCGGTGGCGCCGGGCAAGGTGAAGGAGCCATTGCTGCGACTGACGCAGCTCTGGCGCGCCTATGACGCCCGGGCGGCCAGCGGCAAGACCGGCGTGGCGCGCAACTTCGGTGGCGGCGTGAGCAATGTGTTCGGCCAGGGTCCCGGTCTTTCGCCATCAGTGTTCAATTTCTACAGCCCTTCGTATGCACCACCGGGCGAGATTGCCAACCAGGGCATGGTGGCGCCTGAACTGCAGCTCGCCACCGAATATCTGAACACGCAGGTCACCAACTATTTCTGGACCCAGGCTGTAGCGCGCACCATCACGCAGTCACCCGCACTGAACGTGGATGACATGTACATCGACACCAGCGAAGAGATCGGCGTGGCTGCCGATTCCACTCTGCTCGTGAATCGCGTGGCAGAACGGCTGCTGGGCGGCGCCACGAATATCTCGCCGGAACTGGCAACGCTGGTTCGCGCCCAGGTGGACCGCTCGACCAGCGCCAACACGCGCGTGGCCGATGCGGTGTATTTCATCGCCATTTCACCGGAATACACGCTGCAACGATGAACAAGCAACGCCGCAAATTCCTGCAGGCCGCAGCCGCTGGTGGCGCTGCGTACGCCTTTGGCCGCACCTCCGGTACGGTCTACGCCCAATCCGTGGGTGTGGGCGGCTTTCCGGACTACAAGGCGCTGGTGTGCCTGTTCATGTTCGGCGGCAACGACTCCTGGAACATGGTGGTGCCCACCAGTACCGCCGAGTACAACGCCTATTCCACTTCGCGCGGTGGTGAGGCGGGAGTGGGCTCGGGCCTTGCGATTCCGCAGGCATCGCTGCTGCCGATCAATGCGCTCAACAGCAACCTCAATGGTGTGACCTTCGGTCTGCATCCGAGCATGACCGGCATGCAGAGCCTGTTCGAATCGCAGCGTGCGGCGGTCATCGCAAACGTCGGTCCGCTGATTCGTCCGACCACCAAGGCGCAGTATCTGACCCCGGGCTGGGATCTGCCGCCGCAGCTCTTCTCGCACAACGACCAGCAGGACCAATGGCATTCCTTGCGTGGTACCAGTCTGCTGAAATCCGGCTGGGGCGGCCGCGTGGCGGACCTGCTCGCGGCCCGGACGGCGGATCAGCAGCTGCCGCTGAATGTGTCGCTGGCTGGGCAGACCTATTTCCAGGCGGGCCTGAATGCGCGCCCTTACGTCATGGGTTCAACCGGCGCCACGACCTTCGCAGGCTTCGGCACCACGGGCGTGAATCTCGCGCGCCGCCAGACCTTCGATGCGATCGTCAACGGCACGCTGGCTTCCACCTCCAACACCGCATACGAGCGCAGCTACGCCTCCGTGCAGCAGCGCGCCGTGCAGTATGCCGACCGCGTGAACACCGCACTGCTGGCGGGCCGGTCCTTTACGGCTCTGCCCGACAGTGGCGTGACCTTGTCGCCGCTCGCCACGCAGCTGCGCACGGTGGCGAAGATGATCTCCGTGCGTTCCAGCCTGGCGATGTCGCGGCAGATTTTCTTCGTCTCCGTGGGTGGCTTCGATACCCATGACGATCTGCTGGCCGATCAGCCCGGTCTGCTCGGTGGCGTCAGCTCTGCCGTGAAGTCGTTCTACGATGCACTCACCGAGATGAGCATGGAACAGAGCGTCACGTTATTCACCCATTCGGATTTCGCCCGCACCCTCACCTCCAATGGCGATGGTTCGGACCATGCCTGGGGCGGCCTGCAGTTCGTGGTCGGCGGCGCGGTCCGCGGCCGCACCATCTATGGCAGCTATCCACTGCTGCAGATCGGCAGTCCGCAGGATGTGGGCGGTGGCCGCTTCATCCCGGCGGTGTCAGTGGATCAGTACGCCAGCACGCTGGCCAACTGGTTCGGCGTGGCGGATGCCGACCTCGGCAGCATCGCGCCCAGCATCAACAACTTTCCGCAGCGCAACCTCGGCTTCATGATGTAAGCCGCGGCGGACTTGCAGTAGGATTACCGGCTCCAGGTTTCCCCGGAAGCTCTCCATGTCCCATGGCATCGCTGCCAGCCAACGCTGGCTGGCGCTCTATATCCTATGTCTCGGCGTCCTGATGATCGTGCTCGACACCACTATCGTGAACGTCGCGCTGCCGTCGATCCGCGCGGACCTGCATTTCACCGAGACATCACTGGTGTGGGTGGTGAATGCCTACCTGCTGACCTTTGGCGGATTCCTGCTGCTGGGCGGCAGGCTGGGCGACCTGTTCGGGCACCGCCGCATTTTCCTGCTGGGGCTGGCCGTGTTCACGCTGGCGTCGGCCGCCTGCGGGCTCGCCACCACGCAGATCGTGCTGATCGCTGCGCGTGCCGTACAGGGTCTGGGTGGGGCGGTGGTTTCGGCCGTTGCGCTGTCACTGATCATGAATGTGTTCACCGAACCCGGTGAACGCGCGAAAGCCATGGGCATCTATGGCTTCGTCTGTTCCGGCGGCGGCAGCATTGGCGTGCTGCTGGGAGGATTGCTGACCAGCACGCTGAACTGGCACTGGATCTTCCTGGTCAACCTGCCGATCGGCGCTGCGGTGTATGCGATGTGCCGCTCGCTGCTGCCCGCGGGTCGCGGCCTGGCGGATGCACCGCGCCTGGATGTGGCCGGCGCCATTACAGTGACCGCATCGCTGATGTTCGCAGTGTATGCAGTCATCAACGGCAATGAAGCGGGCTGGACCTCGGTGGCCACGGTCTGGAAGCTCGCCACCGCGGTGGCATTGCTCATCGCCTTCCTCATGATCGAAGCGCGGGTACGCGCACCACTGATGCCGCTGTCGCTGTTCGGCACGCGCAGTGTGTCGGTTGCCAATGTCGTGGCGGTGTTGTGGGCGGCGGGGATGTTTGCGTGGTTCTTCATCTCCGCGCTGTATCTGCAACTGGTGCTGGGGCTGGGACCCATGCAGGTGGGCCTCGCCTTCCTGCCCGCCAACTTGATCATGGCAATCTGCTCCCTGGGCATTTCTACGAAGCTCGTGATGCGCTTCGGCATTCGCGGGCCGCTGACTGTGGGTCTGCTGATCGCCGGCAGCGGGCTGCTGCTGTTTGCGCGTGCCCCGACGCTGGGCAATGTGTGGCTCGATGTGGTGCCCGCGATGTCCTTGCTCGGCTGCGGCGCCGGCATTGCCTTCAATCCGCTGTTGCTGGCGGCGATGAATGATGTGCCGGCCGCGGATTCTGGCCTGGCATCCGGCATGGTCAACACTTCGTTCATGATGGGCGGCGCCTTGGGACTTGCGGTGCTGGCGAGTCTCGCCGCCAGGCAAACCCAGCAGGCCGGCAGCGTGCTTGCGCCGGTGGATGCATTGAACTCGGGCTATCACCTCGCCTTTGCGGTCGGCGCATGCTTCGCCATCGGTGCCGCCGTCATCGCGCTGCTGATGTTCAGGCAGGTCCATGCACCCGCGGCTGCCCAGCCCGGCGGTCACGGCATGTAGTGCACCACAGCACGTCGCTGCCACGGCACCGAAGTGCACCTGATGTTTCATGTTCCCGCATGTTCGCTGCCAGAGTTCTGCTCCATACTCCGGCGGCGAATTCCCTTCCACTGCGGGAGCAACACATGGACAAGGATGAGCCGAAGGTCGCGAAGGACAATCCGTACGCGCAGTACCACGTAGTGGCAAGCGGCGAAACGCTCTCGAAGATCGCCGCC
>JANPGU010000194.1:0-4642 GCA_031424095.1 Gammaproteobacteria bacterium | reverse complement strand
CGGGTACTTGGCCTGGATGACGGCGATATGACCGTTGAGCGCGAGAAACGTCAACGTGGCAATGATCGTATAGAACTGGCCCAGCACCGGCGTTCCCGTGCCGCGCAACGGGTCGACATTGAAGGCGAACGACAGGCCCATGGTGTTGGCCAGCAGCTGGCCGCCCATGGCAAGGGAATCGAAGACGATCTGCAGCACAAAGCCCACGGCCACACCGATGACCATCTGCTGCACGGTGATCACGAGTCCCGCCCCCGAGAACGGCGACACATCGGGCAATGGTGGCAGCAGCGGCGTCACGATCAGTGTGATGGCCGCGGCGAGAATGATCTTGAAACGTGCCGGGACGAAGCGTGCACCGTACACCGGCGCCACCATCAGACAGGCGCCGATGCGGATGAAGGGCCACAGATAGGCCGCCAGCCATGCTTCGATCTGTCCGGGCGTCAGGCTGATCACGTCGCTCAGCCAACCAGGCCGGGAATGCTCTCGAACAGCTCGCGGGTGTAACCCACGATAAGCTTCAGCATCCAGGGGCCCGCGATCGTCAGCGTGGCAGCCATCGCGATCAGCTTGGGGATGAAGGACAGCGTCGCCTCGTTGATCTGCGTCGCAGCCTGGAACACACCGATCAGCAGGCCGGTGACCAGCGCCACCACGAGCATCGGCGCTGCCAGCAGCAGTGTGATCTCCAGTGCGCGCGTGCCAATGGTCATGACGGTTTCGGGAGTCATCGCAGTACCTACTTGTAGAAACTTGAAGCCAGCGTGCCCATGACCAGCGCCCAGCCATCCACCAGCACGAACAGCATGATCTTGAAAGGCAGCGATATCAGCACCGGCGACAGCATCATCATGCCCATCGACATCAGCACGCTCGCCACCACCAGATCGATGATCACGAATGGAATGAAGATGAGGAATCCGATCTGGAACGCAGTCTTCAGCTCGCTGGTGGCGAATGCCGGCACCAGAATCGAAAGCGGCACATCTTCCGGCTTGTCGAAGCCCTTGCCACCTGAAATGCGCACGAAGGTCGCGATGTCGCTTTCGCGCGTCTGCATCAGCATGAAGCCCTTGAGAGGCCCGGTGGCACGCTGCAGGGCATCGGTGGTCTCGATGGTGCCCGCCATGTAAGGCTGCACGGCGTCCACGTTGATCTTGTCGACCACCGGCGCCATCACGAAAAAGGTGAGGAACAGGCTCAGGCCGACCAGCACCTGGTTCGGTGGCGCCTGGCCAGCACCGATGGCCTGCCGCAGGATGGCCAGCACGATCACGATGCGCGTGAAGGCCGTCATCATCAGGAAGATCGACGGCAGCAGCGTGATCGCCGTCATCAGGATCAGCAGCTGCAGCGTCAGTGAATAGCTCTGCGCACCCGGAGCGCCCTGTACCGTGATGGCAGGAATGCCGGGTGCCGCGGCACTGGCCAGAATCGGCAGCAACGCGCAGCCGGCGATGAATGCGCAGATGGCCAGGCCTTTCACCGCGCTACGCCATTTCATCGACCGAGGCTCTTCTTCAGCAATGCCGAGAAACTGGGCCGCGTGGCGGCCACGGAGCCAGCAGGAACATCACTGGGCGGCGCATCGGCTGGCAGCGTTTGCAACAGGCTGACCTGTCCACTGGCCACGCCAAGCAGGAGGCGCGAACTGCCGACACGCACGATGACCGCACGCTCCTTGGCGCCAAGGGAAACCTGCGACAGCACTTCGATGCCATTTGCACCTGCACCGGTCACGGCGCGCAGCTTCTTCACCAGCACGGCCACGGCAAACACTGCAGCCAGCACCAGCAGCAGCGCAAACGTGACCTGGCCGATGCCGGTGACGCTGCCGCTTGGCAGCGTGCTTGAAACATTGGGATCTGCGAAGCGCGCGGGCGCCGCATCCGCAGCGAAGGCACAGCGCAGGCATAGCAGGCTGGCTGCCGTAAACAGCCGGGAAACGATCTTCACGTGGGCCACCCTCGACTTCAGCGCAGCTTGCGGATGCGTTCGGCCGGACTGATGACATCGATGAGGCGGATGCCGAACTTGTCGTTCACCACCACCACTTCGCCATGCGCCACCAGCGTGCCGTTCACGAATACGTCCAGCGGTTCACCGGCGGCGCGCTCGAGCTCCACCACCGAACCCTGGTTCAACTGCAGCAGGCTGCGGATCGGCAGCCTGGTTCGGCCAACTTCCAGCGACAGCGTCACCGGCACATCGAGAATCACATCGAGGTTCACGTCGTGCTTTTCCGCTGCACTCGTGATGGGGGTGGGTGCGCTCACCTGCCCGGCCATCATCGCCTCGGCGGCTGCGATATCGGGCGCGGATGGGGCATGGGATGCAGCTGCGGAGTTTTCGGTGCTCATGTGCGTGCTGGCTCCTTACTGCATCACGAAGCTGGTGAAATACACGTTCTCGAGAGCGTCGGCCTTCTCGCCCTCGGCAGCGATGATCTTGCGCACGGCGGCCAGCGCCGCGCTGCGCAGCGCTTCCTTGCCTTGGTTCGTGGACACTTCTTCCACCTGCTTGTTGCCAAACAGCAGCAGCAGGTCATTGCGAATGATGGGTATGTTGTGATCCAGGAACTCGACCAGGTGCGGATCGCGGGTCATCAGCTGCACGGCAATCTGCAGAAAGCGCGATGAGCTGCCGGGGCCGAAGTTGACGACGAATGGAGGATCAAGCGCGACGAACTGCGCCGGCAGCTTTGCCTCATGAGCGGCTTTTTCTGCCTCGGCTGTGGCCTTGGCGTCACCTTCGCTTCCGGCGAACGCGAACCACGCGCCCGCGCCACCGCCGAGCACAACGACTGCGGCTGCAATGATGATCAGCAACTTCTTGCTGGATTTGGTCGCCGTTCTGGCGGCTGGCTTGGCGTCGGACATCTGGATCGGGCCTCAATCTTCGAGTGATTGCCCGAACTGGAGCAAGGCCTATGCCATGGGCTCTATCGCCGACTCAAGTTATTGTTTCAACACATCTTTCACAGAATCATTGGCTGTGAACCAGCGCACACTGCAGCCACCTGACGGAAACCCGTCAGGCCCAGGTGTCCAGCAGCGCCGAACGCACCCTGCGAACGACTGGTGCCGCTATCGGGTCTGCTTCCGCGGCGCCGGTAAATCCTGCCGCCGCCAATTCACTGCGACGGGCCTCCTGGCGGGGCATTTCCTGCGATACGCCGGCCTGCCCAAGAGCAAGGCCAGAGGCCGCGAACATTTCCCGCAGTCGCGGCAGCGCATCGGTCAGCGCCGCGCGGGTATCCGCGTGCTGCGCACCGAACCAGACATTGGTCCCATCCTGCGAAACGCTGATGCGCACTTCCAGGGGCCCAAGATGCTCGGGCGACAGGCTCAGCGAGCCTTCCTGCTGGCCGCGCACCGACATCATGACCAGGCGTGATCCCAGCTCATCGCCCCAGCGCGGAGAGCCGACCGCGCTGCGCAATGTGTCGGCAAAGGTGGTCTGTGCAGCTGCGGGCGCAACCAGCGCCTCGCGAGTCTGGGTATACAGCGCATTGCCCGTGGCCGGCTGCAGCGGATCGAATTCCACTTCAGCGGCCGCGTGTGTGGGGGCGCGATCGGTGAAGTTGGCAAGCAGGCGGGACACGATGGCCATGGCATCCGCCGCGGGGGCAGCATCGCTGTCGATGGTGGGAACCGCGCCCGCTATAGGCTGATTCTTGGCGCCATAGGCGACGTTTGCGACTGAAGTCTTCGTCAATGCGGGCGGCGTTCCGCTCTCAGCGATCTGGACACCAACCTGCACAGTAGCCGCAGCCACATCTGTATCCACGAAGGTGACAGGCACTGGTGTTGACGGCTCTGGCAAACGAATCTCATTCAGCATGCCGGCCATCCAGGCCAGTGCCGCATCGGACTGAGTCCCATCCGGCACACCGTCCTGCGGATCTGCCGCAACAATCTGCGCCGGAGCATCCACCATTGTGGCCGCTGCCGGAGCCACAGCTTCAGCCAGCGCCGCCGTGAAGTCGGCAACTGACACATCATCCGGCGTCGCGCAGTCTGCTGTCGCCTGTGGCGTTGCGCCCAGCGACGACACACCAATGGTTCCTGCTGCTGTCATTCCTGCTCCGATCCTGTAGTCCTGCTCGCCGCACGACGCGACGCGCGCTCGTCGGTTTCTTTCTGTTCGAGGCGATCCGTGTGCCGCCGGTCATCCTGCTGCCACTTGTCGACCACCGAGTCGACCGCCTTCACCCGCCGGGCTGCGCTCTGCCAGCGCTGCGTACTGCCGGCAACGCCGGCCCGCGCCTGCGCAACCACCTGCTCCTGCTGCTTCACGGCTGTTTCCAGACGGGCCAGAAAGAGCTGGTAATCCCGCAGCCGCAGCGCGTTCTGCCCTGCCCTGGCACTTTGCTGGAAGCCCTTCTGATAGTCAGCGTAGTACTGCTGCAGATCCTGCAGCTTCGACTCCGCAGCGCTGAGCGCCTGCTGTGCCGCGCCCAGGTCACGGGCGCGATCGCGCTCGGTGCCGCCGAGCACCTTCTGCACCGGCGCCATGCGTTCGGAACGCGTCATCAGGTCATGCCAATCAGGTTGTCGAGCTGCATCACGCTGTCGGTCAGCGATACGCGCTCATGCAGATCCTGGTGAAGGAATTCGCGGATGCCCGCCTGGGCGGC
>JANPGU010000193.1:0-1780 GCA_031424095.1 Gammaproteobacteria bacterium | reverse complement strand
GAAGCTGTATGACAGATCCCAGGTGAAGTACTTCTCGATATGCTCCTTGACCGCCGTGCCGGCATTGGGCGTCTGGTCGTTGTAGTACTCGTCGGTGTAGCGCAGCAGCGATTGCACCGAATGATTGCCCAGCTTCCAGATGTTGCTCAGCGTGGCTCGCCATGGCACCGAGAACGAACCACCTGCAGTGCGCGCGTTACGGCTCTGCGAGATATCGCGTCCGTTGATCTTGTAGGTGCTCTGGTAGCTGGCGAGCACCGAACTGCGCAGGCTGCCGAAGCCGCCAAAGTCCTGCGTGTTGTTCAGTGCGAAGTCGAAGCCGGCGGATTCCAGCGATGCATTGTTCACATAGCTGACATTGAGCCCGATGATCTGGCCCACGTTCTGGCCGTTGTAGATGACCGTGCCCGCTGCGGTGCTGCGGATCACCTTGGTCGGGTCGAGCGTCGTGGTCAGGTTGGCTGCCAGCTCGACCGCGTTCTGCAGCGAAATCTGGTGGTCGAAGGTGAAATGCCAGTAGTCGACGTCCAGGCTCCAGTCCTGCCACGGCTGCAACGTGAAGCCGAGGTTGTAGTTCTCCGAGGACTGCGGTTCGAGCGCCGGATTGCCCGCCACCGTAGTGGGCACACGCGAAAGATTGTCGTTGACGGCGGTAAGCCCGTCGTTGACTGCGTTGCTGAACACCACGTTCTGGCGGAAGCGCTGATACAGCGAGGGGCCGAGGAACGAAGTGCTCCAGGTGCCGCGCAGCTTCAGAATTCCATTGGCGGTGGCGTACAGCAAGCCCAGCTTCGGATCGGTGGTAGCAAGGCCGGGACCCGCCGTGTTCTCATGCCGCAGTGCGCCGGTGAAATCCAGCACGCCGTACCGCTCGTCCTTCATCAGCGGGACGCTGATTTCGGCGAATACGGCATTGGCGATCTGGCTGGCATTCTTGTCGAAGAACGGCGCCTGCAAATCGCTCTGGCCGGCGTTCTGCAAGGCGGGATAGTCCGCCGACCAGTTGTCCTTGCGATGCTGGGCGCCCAGCGCGATGCCGACGCGTCCCGCGGGCATGTCGAACAGATCACCTGAGACGACGAAGTCCAGCACTGTCGCGCGCGTCTCGTAGCGCTGCCAGTCCTGCGCGGTGATGTAAGTGATCATGTCGGGCGTGTTGGCGATGACCGAGCCCGGTTGCGTCTGCACCGAAGTGCCGAAGATGTTGAAGAACTGGCAGTTGCCCGCACCCGGGCGGGTGGTGCCAGCCTGCAACGGATCGAGTGATGGCGTAAGGCAGCCCGAGCCACCGAATCCCGCCAGCCCGGCCCGCGACGCGGGCATCGAGAACGAGCTGCCAAAGGTGGTGTCGTTCTCATTGTTGACGGCCAGCAGATAGCTGCTGGTGTAGTGCCAGTTGTCACTGCCAAACAGCTTGCCCTCAAGGCCGCCCACGAAGCGCTGAGCATCAACGTGGTAACGCGTGGGGTTGATCTGGCTGCGGCAGTTGATGCTGGAACCAGGATCACCGGGCAGGTTGCAGTTCATGCCGAAGATGCGGCTGCCGGCAAACACGGTCACGTCCTCCCAGAATGGCACCACCTGCAATCCGTTTGCGCCCAGTGCATTCGGGTCCGTGCCGACCACGATCACCTGGCCCGCGGCGTTGCGTGCTGCCACGAAATCGTTGCCGCCCACGCCATCCTTGTTGTAGCCGAGTTGCACACCGCTGTTCTGCGCATACAGCGGCACTCCTGCCGAATTCAACGCGCGGAAGGTGTTTGAGGGCGCGTAACCCGGA
>JANPGU010000192.1:0-3194 GCA_031424095.1 Gammaproteobacteria bacterium | reverse complement strand
GCTTGGCAAGTTGCTCCTTCTCAGTCAGTGGCGACGACAATTGAGGGATAAACCGACTGACGTGCAGGGCAATCTCAGCATGCCCATCCTGAGCCAGTAGAACCTCCAATGCTCGCCAGCCTTGCACCACCTCCGTTCGAGTAGCGATCAGCTTGGGCTTGCCAGACTCGGCGAGGCTTCTTCCAGTTGCCGCTTCGGCTGCGGCAGCACGGACACGCTCACGCATGTGGCTTGAATCCCCGCGACGCATCGCCCGATAGATCCCATCCTTCTTTGGCGTCCTGGTCTCGCCACGCACCACACGCTCCGTGGCATTGGCTGCCACGCCCTGCTCCCGCAGATGCCGTGCGAACTCCCTTCGCCACTCACGCAATGTCGCCTTGCGGATGTTTAGTCGCACGCCCTGCTCGTTGACCGCCTTGACGACCATATGGACGTGCGGATGGGGCTCATCGGTATGCAGCACCATAACGTACCCGTCAGTCATTCGCGTCGGCATGACCGCTCTTCCAGCTCCGTGTGTTCGCCTTGATCAGGGCCTTCACATGATCGCGCAGCCCCTCACACACCCGGAGAATCGACCGCAGATCGTCACGGCCCGGCGCCGCCACTCGACCGGCCTGATTGGCTGCCCGCGCAATCTGATTGATGTTCCGGCCGATGGCGCCGAGCTCCGCGACCGCGCGCTTGAGCTCCAGTAGCTCGTGTCGTGGCAGAGGCGGCAGCGACCTCAGATGTGCCCGGACAAGGACGCCCGCATAGGTGGCTGCTGCCATCTGGCGTGCACCCGCCCGCTCCTGGAGCAGGAGCTGATCTTCAGCCCTAAGCCGAATGCACACACGACTACTTAGGGACCTGCGCCGACCGGGCTTGAGCGCTTCGCTACCCACCCCGCCGACGCTTTGGAAAGTCAGGGTGATGAGCCGCTTCAAGAGCACGGATTCCGTCAGCTGCTGTCGATCCGCGAGCGCGCGGAACTGAGCCTTCGTATCAGGTGTGACGCGAGCAGCGATGAGTTGCGTGGCAGCCATTGATGCCAAGTGTTTAACAACAGCCGCCGCGAGGCTATCCTGCGTAGATGGGTATTTTGCCCCAATACTCCAACAATCTCTCTCATCCGCTGTCCAACCACAACCACCAGGCGCTTCGCGATGAACAGTGCTGCAGGGTTCTGTCCGTCCAGATCGAACCAATCGGGTGCACGCGTAGATCCGGCCTCTGAGGTGGGAAGCACTCTTCCCGGGCCATCATGGAATCAGCGCGCGGTGGGCCAAACGTATCAATGGCTCCATTAAAGCCATGCAGGATATCGGCCTTGCACCGCGCCGGTCCGACCAGTTCTGCCATGACGTCAGTCATCCCTTCGCACCGCTCCTAGAACCGTAAATCGCCTAAGCCGCGACCTCGCCATCCACGCCGCGGAAGTCATAGTCCCGATCGCGCGACCAGCTCGCCCAGATGATCCGCGCCAGCTTGTTGGCGACCGCCACGACCGCCTTGTTGTGACCAAGCCGGGTTCTCTGCTCTGCCGCCCAATGCCGGAACGCATCCAGTGGCCTGCCTCCTCGCTTGGCGGCATTGGCCGTGAACACGATCGCCCGCGCGCCATGCACCAGCAGCATCCGGATGTACTTGTCGCCGCGCTTGGAGATCCCGCCCAGCCGCCGGATCGTTCCCGAGGAGAACTCCTTGGGTGTGAGTCCGAGCCAACTGGCGAACCGCCGTCCGTTACGGAACCGGTGAATGTCGGCGACCGAACCGAGCAACGCTGTGGCCGTGAGCAGTCCCACGCCCGGAATGCGCCGCAACCGCTCGCAGACCGGGGACTCGTTGACACTGCGGGCGAGCTCGCGCTCAACACCGCGCACGTTGTCTTCGATCAACCGGATATCGGCGAGCATCCGCTCAAGCGTGCAACGAATCAGCTCCGGCACGCCGGCGTCCGGATCACTGATTTTGGCCGCCAACTGCGTCAACCCGCGCTTGGCGCCCAAAGGCGCGTTGATGCCGAACTCGCGGCACAGTCCACGCAGAGTGTTGATACGGGCCACACGCGTGGACATCCAGGCCTGGCGCACGCGGTGCAGACTCTGCAGCGCCTGCTGCTCGACCGACTTCACCTGTACCGGAAGAATATCCGGCGCCTTGGCCGCTTCGAGCAGCGCCGTTGCATCAGCACGGTCGGTCTTGTTGCGCCGCACGTAGGCCTTCACGTACTGCGCAGGCAGCAGCGAGACGGCCACTCCGCGCGCGGCGAACCATCGTCCCCAGTAGTGCGCAGTGCCGCACGCCTCCATCACCACCTGGTCAACGTCGCGGTTGTCAAAGAATCGCATGAACTGCGTACGGGTAAGACGCTTGCGCTCGAGGACCTTGCCGGTCTCGTCTGCCACCGCCAACTCGAACACGTTCTTGGCCAGATCAATCGCTACTGTCGTGCTCATTGCAGGTCTCCTTGCGTTCAGAGGGTGGAACCCTCAGCTTCCGTCCGGGCGACGATTACCGCCACCAAAACGACATCACCTGCAAAAGACCCATTCCAACGTTTCACTCCAAATAGCGCCAATACCTCCCCCGCCAGTTTCCGAGCGCGACATCCGCCGTCCGGGATTTGCTCCGTCGTCTCCACCGGTGCCACAAAAGATTGGGACCGGCCTAGGCGCAATTTGCTGCCAAGACCGATGCCTCTCCGACCGCTGGTCAATCGCAGCGAATTCGCAACGAAGCCCTGCGGCAGCGGCCTACCCAGGTAACGCGTTTGGTGACCAATGGGGAAGAGGCGCCGAGTGACGCCTCCTCTCCACCATTCGGCGGCGGAGCGCGGCTTTGAGCAGCGGCGTCACTGCCTGCTGCGCGAGCGCCTCTGCTGCCTCGGTGAGTTGCTCCTCCGTGGGCGTGGCCGTTCCGAACTTCTGCTGCGCGGCGTCGAGCTGAGCGTCCGCGTCGCAGGCACGCAAAAGATCTGCCGACAGGTCAGGCAGCGACTTGCCACCGGCCAGTTCGCGTAACTCCTTCAGCTGTGCCGGCGAGAATTCCCGCTGCAGCCGTGCGAGGCGCCCGGCCAGCGTGGTGAGGGCATCCGGATCGATGCCGCCCTGCCCGACGTATTCGAGCAGCTCAGGCAGCGTCGCGGACGGGTTGCGATTCAGTGTGTGGGAATCGGTCTTGTCCTGCTCGCAGACGCCCACCGCGTC
>JANPGU010000191.1:0-3561 GCA_031424095.1 Gammaproteobacteria bacterium | reverse complement strand
CGGCTGGGCCGACAGCGCGAGCGAGACCTACACGCTGGTGGGACCGATCTGCAGTCCGGCGGACACGCTGCGCTATGCATGGCGGGCGCGCAAACTGACCGAAGGGGAATCGCTGGTCATCATGGACGCAGGCGCCTACTTCGTGCCCTTCTCCACTTCGTTCTCCTATCCGCAGCCAGCCATCGTGATCGTGGACGGTGGTAATGATGTCCTGCTTCGGCGCGCGGAGCGCTTCGAGGACCTGACCTCCCGCGACCAGCCTCCTCAGTAAAGTCGCGCGCAAAAACCAATTCGCGCCCAAAGTTAGGCAACGCACCGAGTCTCGCGCGCAGTAATGCCCTGATCCGCGCACTGGCACTAGTTTGCCAATGTTCTCGCGTTTCGCGACTGCGCCAGCGGCGCAGTGCCAATCCCACTCAGCAGTTTTCTGGACCGGATCGAAAAGGAATGCACATGAATTCACCTCAAAGGTTCTCCAGAAAGCCGCTGCTATGCGCCGCCCTGCTCCTCAGTGCTCTGGCCGCAGGTTGTGGCGGCAAGGATCCGATCCTGGGCGGGGGTGTCGCGGCGCTCGCTCCCCTCGTGACTACCGTCAGTCCAGCCGGAGGCCTCACTGGCGTGTCCGTCGGCACTACTGCCGTCACCGCCACTTTCAGTGAGCCGGTGGCGCCGCTCACTGGTGCAGCCAGCTTCACGCTGACATGCCAGGCGCCTTGCGTGAATCCCACCGGCACGGTGTCTCTGGATGCGACCAGCCGGATTGCCAGTTTCACGCTGACGCCGGCAACTGCCCTTGCACCGTTGACTCTTTATACAGCTACCGTTACTGGTGCCCGCAGTATCGCGACGGGTCTCGTCATGCAGGCACCAAAGGTATGGTCCTTCACCACTGGCGCGATCCCCGACACCACGCGTCCGCAGGTCACAGCCACCGTGCCTGTTACCGGCGCCGCCGGTGTCGCCCTCAATTCGGCGATCGTCGCCGCGTTCACGGAGAGCATGAGCCCTGCGACCGTTACGACAGCGGGAACCTTCACCCTGACCTGTGCGGCGCCCTGTGTTGCGCCTGCAGGCGCCGTGACCTACGTGGCGGGCAGCAGGACCGCCGTCTACACACCGGCGGCACCGCTGGCGATCGGCACTACCTACACGGCCAGGATCACCACCACGGCCACGGACGTTGCGGGCAATGCGCTTGCGGGCAACCAGGGCGCCCTGCCTGCAGCCAGTGACTATGTGTGGACCTTCACCACCGGCGCGACTACGGACACGACCCGACCTTCGGTAACGCTCACCGTGCCTGCAACGGCGACGCCCGGGCCCACCGGCGTGCCGGTCAACACCTCGATCATTGCGACGTTCTCCGAGAACATGAGCCCCGCAACCGTGTCCGCTACCTCGTTCACGCTCACCTGCAGCGCGCCTTGCGTATCGCCAGCGGGAACCGTGAGTTACGCCGTGGGCAGCAGAACTGCAGTGTTCACGCCTGCCGCTGCGCTTACCGTCGGCACGACCTACACGGCGAGGATTACCACTGCCGCCACGGATCTCGCCGGCAATGCACTCGCCGGCAATCAGGCTGCCCCGCCCGCAGCCAGTGACCATGTGTGGACCTTCACGACTGCCGCGGCGGCAGCAGCGGCGAATATTGCCGTGCTTTCCACAAGTCCCGTCACGGGTGCACCGGGCGTGTGTCCGAATTCGACCATCAATGCGACATTCAGTGTGCCTTCCGGACTGCGCCTGGATCCCTCCACCGTAAATGCCGCAAACTTCAAGGTGACCGGCCCGGCCCTGACTCCGGTCATCCCGGCGTCGGTTGCGCTCGACACCGCCAGCGGGCGGGTTGCGACCTTCACGCCGCAGGTCGCGCTCACGGCTGGCACGATCTATACCGCCGCGATTACCGGCGGTGCCGCCGGGGTGAAGGATCTGGCTCTGCCAGGCAATTCGCTGGCCAGCAATTACACCTGGACCTTCACTGCCGGCGCGGCGACCGCCAGTTGCCTGACCGCGCCAGCGCTGCGCTCAGCGGCCCCCTTCGGCACATTCGGCGGCAGTGCAGGCATGACCAATACCGGCATCCTGACCGTGATCAACGGTGACATCGGCACCATTGCCACCGGCACCTCGTCGATCACCGGGTTCCACGATTCTTCCGGCGACATCTACACCGAGACGCCCGCAAACATCGGCAGGGTGAACGGCAAGATTTATTCGTGCACGAACTCCACGACGGGACCTACCTCCACTGGTCCTAACGCGGCTGCCTGCAATGCCGCGACCCAGGCCAGGCTGGATGCGCAGACCGCATACCTTGCGCTGGCAGCGCTGCCATCCGGTGCGAATCCAGGCGGCAATCTCGCGGGGCTCACGCTTGCTCCGGGCGTGTATACGGCCCCTGCAGGTTCGTTCCTGATCCAGGGAGGCAACCTCACCCTCGACGCGCAGGGCAACTCGAACGCAGTCTGGGTGTTCCAGATGGCGACGACGCTGACGGTCGGTGGACCGGGAGCCGCAGCGCCTCAGAGCATCATCCTTGCTGGCGGAGCACAGGCCAAGAATGTCTTCTGGCAGGTTGGCACGGCCGCAACGATCAACGCCGGCGGCGGCGGAACCATGGTCGGAACCATCATTTCCCAGAATGGCGCCGCATTTTCCACCCTCGGCAATACCGCGATCGTGACGCTGGAAGGCCGGGTGCTGTCGCTGGGCGCGTCCGTCACCGTCGTGAATACCGTCGTCAACGTGCCTGGCCCGTGAAGCAGCGGCCACCGATTCTCCTGGAGCGAACATGAAATCAGCAAGAACTTCTAGCACCCTCGCCCTGGCGGTACTCGCCGCCATTACCGGCTCGGCCGCCGCTGCGGAGGATTCCGGCTGGTACCTGGGAATCAATGCCGGTGAGGCGCGGGCGAAGATCGATGATGCGCGGATCACGAGCGGTTTGCTCGGCGCGGGGTTTACGAGCACGTCGATCCGGGACGACAACGATCACTTCGGCTACAAGGCGTTCGTGGGCTACGATTTCAACCGCTACTTTGCAATGGAAGGCGGTTACTTCGATCCCGGCAGGTTCGGCTATTACGCATCCACCACTCCAGCGGGAATGCTGAGCGGCAACATGCGACTCAATGGCTTGAATCTGGACGCACTGATGTTCCTGCCGTTCACGGAAAAGTTCTCTGCGTTCGGTCGCGCTGGCGTCAACTACACCAAGGTGCGCGATTCATTTGTCGGCAGTGGCGCGGTGAACGTGCTGACACCAGATGCCGACAAGAGCGCGGCGAACTACAAATTCGGGCTGGGACTGCAGTACAGCTTCAGTCGATCCTTCGCGATGCGCGCCGAGGCTGAGCGCACGCGCATCAGCGATCCAGTCGGGCCCAAGGCTGACATCGACCTGTACTCGATCGGACTGATCTTCAAGCTGGTCCGGCACGCCGAGACGTTTGTTGCAGCGCTACCGCCACCGCCACCGCCACCCGTAATGGCTCAGCCGCCGGTCGTGGTTGCACCTCCACCGCCGCCACCGCCACCGCCCCCGGCTGACGACGATCG
>JANPGU010000190.1:0-4969 GCA_031424095.1 Gammaproteobacteria bacterium | reverse complement strand
TAGGGGAAGCACAGGACGTTGTTCACCTGGTTCGGATAATCCGACCGGCCCGTCGCAATGATGCAGTCCGGACGTACCGCCTTTGCCAGCTCCGGACGGATCTCCGGCTCCGGATTCGCAAGCGCCAGGATGATCGGCTGGTCCGCCATGCCCTTGACCATATCCTGCGTCAGCACGCCGCCGGTGGAGCAGCCCAGGAATACGTCCGAATCCGGCATCACATCCGCCAGCGTGCGCAGCTTCGTCTTCTGCGCGTAACGCGCCTTCTCGTGATTGAACGAATCGCCGCGGCCTTCGTAGATGAGCCCTTTCGAATCGCAGGCCCACACATTCGAGCGATTCAATCCCAGACCCACCAGCAGATCGAGAATCGCGATCGCCGCCGCGCCCGCGCCCGACACCACCAGCTTCACACTGCCGATGTCCTTCGCCACCAGCTCAAGCCCATTGCGGATCGAAGCCGCCGCGATGATCGCCGTGCCGTGCTGATCGTCATGGAAGACCGGGATGTTCATGCGCTCGGTGAGCTTGCGCTCGATGTAGAAGCACTCCGGCGCCTTGATGTCTTCCAGGTTGATGCCGCCCAGCGTCGGCTCCAGCGCCGCGATCATGTCGATCAGTTTGTCCGGATCGCGCTCGTCGATCTCCAGATCGAACACATCGATGTTCGCGAATTTCTTGAACAGGCAGCCCTTGCCTTCCATCACCGGCTTCGCCGCCAGCGGGCCGATGTCGCCCAGGCCCAGCACCGCCGTGCCGTTGGTGATCACGCCCACCAGGTTGCCGCGCGAGGTGTACAGCGCGGCCGCCTTCGGATCCGCCGCGATGTCGAGGCAGGGATAGGCCACGCCCGGTGAATAGGCCAGCGACAGATCGCGCTGGTTTGTCAGCGGTTTGGTGGGCGAAACCGCGATCTTTCCAGGCGTCGGGAGGCGATGATAGTCGCGGGCAGCGTCACGAAGAGCGGCTTCCGCAGGGGTCAGCGTGTCAGTCATTCATGCGTACTTGTAGGGATGAAGGCGGCGGATTATCCGCGCAGTTCGGGGAGGGCGCCAGCCGGCAAAACCCCGAGGAATAGGGGGTGTGCCACCGTTTTTGGTGGGCGGTCCAGGGATTTCGGAGAGCGGCTAAAGCAGCCCATCCAGAGGGCTTTTCACGGCATTCGGCCCCCGATTCAGAACGTGCGTGTAGATCTGGGTGGTTTTCACGTCCGAGTGACCAAGCAACTCCTGCACCGAGCGGATGTCGTAGCCGGACTCCAGCAGGTGGGTGGCGAAGCAGTGCCGGAAGGTATGGCAACCGGCGGGCTTGACCACCCCGGCACGGGTCAATGCCTGCCGTACCGTGCGCTGCAAGGTCTTCGGGTGCACATGATGGCGAACAACGGAGCCGTCGTAGGGTTCCTTGCAGAAGGAGCGCGAGGGGAACACCCACTGCCAGGGCCAGGCGATGTTGGCGCCCGGATACTTGAGTTTCAGGGCGCCAGGGATGGAAACACCGGGCGCGCCAACCTGGCGTTCGCGCAGGAATCAGGCATTGAGGGAGGCAAGGTGCTCCGTCAGCGGCCTGATCATCTGGTCAGGCACAACAGAGACGCGGTCCTTGCCGCCCTTGGCATGGCGAACCATCAGCTCATGGCGTGAGAGATCGAGCTCCTGTACGCGCAGCATCAGTGCTCCGTTCAACCGCAGGCCACTGCCGTACAGCAGACCCACGACGAGTCGCGACCGGCCCTTCGAGATGCGCGAATACGCGCTGCACTTCCTCGCGCGTCAGCACAGTCGGAAGGCGCGCTGGTCGCGATGCGCGAACCACCTGGCCGATGTCCGGCAGATCCATCTGCAGCACGTTGCGATAGAGGAACAGCGATGCCTGCAGCGCCTGATTCTGGGTTGAGGCGGAGACCTTGCGGTCCACTGCAAGGTGCGTGAGGAACGAAGTAATCTCGACAGCGCCCAGCATGCGCGGATGACGCCGGCCACAGAATGTGATGTAGCGGCGAATCCAGCCGATATAGGCCTTCTCGGTGCGCAAGCTGTAGTGCCGAAGGCGGATCTGCTCGCGGACTACGTCGATGACGGTTGGGGGTTTGGAGGGAGCGCGTCGCATATGACTCGGGAAAGAACTGGTCCAGCATTTTCGCAGGGGTTCAATGGAATCAGGGCGTTGGTGTCACGACAACCTGCATATCAGACATCTTTGTCCACATATGAAATTTGGTGGACAGAGCCAATGAAAAGTTGGGCGACACTCCCCTTGCGCTTGAAGCAGTGATACTTTAGTATCACTCTATGCGTACGGAACTCGTTACCACCCTCAAGCGACAAGCCACCGAGCTGCTCGGCGATGTTGAGCGTAGTCGGGAGCCTATTCTCATCACTCAGCACGGACTACCTAGCGCCTATCTCGTCGATGTAGAAAGCTACGAGCTCATGCAGCGCCGGATGAAGCTGCTTGAAGGCATCGCGCGGGGTGAGAAGGCCATAGAGGAAGGCCGCACCGTCTTGCATGCCCAGGCCAAGCAGCGCCTGTCGCGATGGCTGAAGTAATCTGGACCGAACCTGCTCTTAGCGACTTAGAGGCCATCGCTGACTACATAGCGTTGGACAATCCTGCTGCAGCAAGGGCTTTGGTTCAGCGCGTCGTCGAGCGTGTCAGCCAGCTCATTGAACATCCCTTAAGCGGTTCAAGGCTTCCCGAGTTCGAAGGGTGGCGGTATCGTCAAATCGTCGAGCCGCCATGCAGGGTGATATATCGACACGAGAAGGGGCGTGTCCATATTCTTCATGCCGTGCGCGGCGAGCGCTTGCTTGACCAGGCGTTGGTGACATCTAGAAGCGAGTCTACGAACCCGTGACGCCCAACAATCACATGCAGCGCGCCGGGACACATAAAGTGCATGGCCGCGGGCGATCCAACGGTTTGCCCAAACAAGTCCGCCGCGCCCGCGTGCTGATTGCTCGGCGTGCGGTCGCTGATGTGGGCCGTTAGGCGGCATGATCCCTCATGCGTCTCGCTGGCGCTCCATATAAGCCAAGGTGCAAGCCGTGAGCCCATACAAGATTCGCTTCGACGACATCGAGTGGCAGCAGGTTCGGCCTGACGTACGGCAGAAGGTCTACTGCGAGGGGTCGCGGCAAATTCGCCTTGTGGAGTTTAAAACCAGTGATGGTCCCGAACACTGGTGCGATATTGGGCACATCGGATATGTCGTGAAAGGATCGTTACGCATAGACTTCAACGGGAGCGTCATCTCTTTCAAAACCGGGGATGGCTTGTACATCCCTTCCGGTGAAAATCACAAACATCGTGCTGTATGGATTGAGGGTGAAACTCAGTTGCTTATGATTGAGGACCTGCAATCTGACTAGTCAGCGAGAAGTCCTTGCGTTCATCGCCGCGCATGCCGCCTAACAAACACATGCAGCGCGCCGGGATGCATAAAGTGCTCCGCCGCGGGCGGCCGAGCCTCGGGCCCTGCTTAGCGCCGCGCGCCCGCGTGCTGATAGGTCAGCGCGCGGGCGCTGATGTGGGCCGATAGGCGGCACGGTCAGTCGCTTGCGCACAATATCAGGCACTCTCAGAATAGGTGTCACGCCTCGTCAAACATGGGGGTCTACATTTGACTTCGAACATTTCGCTCTCCCGCGCGCTAATCGTATCTGCTCTGATGTTGTCTTCTCTCAGCGCCATCGCTCAGGAAGTAGTACTGAGTGTCAGCACTACCGTTGGCGCGGATAAGCCACTGGCCAGTGAGTACAAGACCACTGCGGGTACTGAAGTCACCATATATGCGGGAGCCTTGTACCGTGTCGTAGTCACGCCGACGGTGGAGTCAGCGACAAGCGTAAAGCTCTCCTTCAAAGTCCTGGATGCAGCGTCCGGGGCGCCTGTGGCAGCGCCCACTATCCACGCTCAAGTTGGCAAAGTTGCCACATACTTTTCCGGACTTTGCGCGGACTCCCGCCAAGAGTGCGTTGCGCAAAACCCGAAGAATCTTCGAGTGGAAGTGACGCCAATTCTTTAATTGGTGCCATGGTGCCGCCTAACAACTACATGCAGCGATCTGGATCACCATAAAATGCACGCGCCCAACCGTCGCACCAGTATTGAGTTCAGCGATTGTGCGCTGCAGGTGCGGCGCCCAGCCGCTGATGTGAGCCGTTAGCCGGCGCCTCCCGGTTCGGCTTGACCGCGCGATATATCGTAGCTTTGACCTGCGGTTGATTCCTGTAGCCAGTCTGGCAGTGAGTTCCCATGATAATTTCATATCAGGAGAACTTGCAGATGAAGAAGCGATTTACCGAAGAGCAGATCATCGGGATCCTGCGGGAGTCCGAACGTCCCGGAGTTGAAATCCGCACCCTGGTGAGACGTCACAACGTGACGGAGCAGACCTTCTACCGGTGGCGGAACAAGTACGGCGGCATGGACGTGTCCGACGCGCGCAAGCTCAAGGTCCTGGAAGCCGAGAACGCCAAGCTGAAGAAGCTGGTAGCCGAACAGCTGCTGGCGCTGGAGGCGATGAAGGAGTTCTCGCGGGGAAAATGATGTCCCCGTTGGGTCGGCGGCGCCTCTTGGCGCTGACGAGCCAGCGGGGACTCTCGCAGCGATCGGCCTGCCGGATCCTCGGCCTGTCACGCAGCGTGGCGTGCTATCAGTTGCGCCAGCCGCAGAAGGATCAGGCCACCAGTGAGGAGCTGATAAAGACCTCGCAGCGCTATCCGCGCTTCGGCTATCGCAGGGCGGCTGCCTGGTTGCAGCTGGGTGAGACGCGCACCAAGCGGCTCTGGCGCCAGCTGGGGCTGCAATTGCCGAAGCGGCGGCCTCGTCGCCGTAGGTGTGGATCAGACATCCGCGTGCACGCGGCTCAGGCGCCCAATGCAGTCTGGACCTACGACTTTGTTCATGATCAGCTTGCCAGCGGCACGCAGCTGAAGATGCTGTGCGTGCTGGATGAGAACACCCG
>JANPGU010000189.1:0-10850 GCA_031424095.1 Gammaproteobacteria bacterium | reverse complement strand
CACGCGAGCGGCGGGTCAGCTGCTGCAGCAGTACCTCTGCGTCGAGCCTCGCCACGCCCATGCGACTGGCCACGGCCAGCAGATCCGCAACGCGCATGGCGTCTGCTACATTGCGCGCGCGCGTTGAATCAGCCGCTTTGGAGAGATCGTTGACCACGCCAGAACCTTCAGGCAAAGCTGCCGGCGGCAGCACGCGAATCGTCACCCGCGATGTGCTCGCTGCGGCCTGGTCATTATTTCAGGTCTGCTGGCCTGCGTGTCTGCCGCTTGCGATGGTTGGCGTGGCCGCCAGCGCGACACCGCGCGCCGAGGCAGTGGCCAGCGGTCTGGGAAGCGATTTTCTTCACAGCCGCGAATGGTGGGGTCTGTGTGCCGCAAGCACCTTGCTGGTGCTGATCTGCTATGGAGCAGTACTGCGGCAGCAGTTGCAGCTCGCGGCGGGTGTGCGTCCGCAGGTGCTGGACTCGCTGCGGCGTGCCGCGTGCGATATGCCTTTTGTGCTGGTGCTGCTGCTGCTTTGCGCACTGTCGTTTGCGCCAGCGGCAGTCAGCACGGCGCTGCGCGGATTCGATGCCGTGGCCCTGCTGCTCACAGCGGGGGGCTGCGCGCTGCTGGTTTATGTGTTTCCCGCCTGGCCCGCGCTCATCGCGCGCGATCTCACGCCATGGGCGGCAGTGGGTGCTTCGATCGGCATGGTGCGCGGCCGCTGGCGTGAATACATCGGTGTGATCGGCATTCTGCTCGTGGCCGTGCTGGTTTTCATCCTGCTGGCGGGCATCCTGATCGGCATGCTGATGGGATTGGCCGGGCAGGGCGCTGTGCCGACCGCGGGCGGGCTTGCCGCTTCACGCTGGCTGATGGCGCCGGTGCTGGCGGCGCCGGTGGTATACACCACTGCGGTTTCGGTGGTGCTCTACCGCGCGGGCCAGCCGCGCTGATCGTGGGCTCGCGCCAGCTGCGCGAGTTCGGCCGCTTCCACATAGGCCTGTGCGCAGAAGCGCAGCAGCAGCGAACCGGACTGCATGGTGCAGCGGATCTGGATGCGCTCGTTGTCCCACAGTGACTGCGTGACTGCTGCCGCGTCGCTGTCGCGCGCAGGGCGCGTCTGCGGCAGGATGAAGGCGCGCCCGCGAAGCAGCCAGCCACGCGGTGTAATCGCGCGTGCCGACATAGTCGAAGGAGCGCGGGAATCCCAGGCCGACATGGTGGCTGACGACCAGCGGTTGCGTCAGCGGCAGCGGCGCTGCCGGAGGCGTACAGCAAAGCGCTGCCCTTCGGCGCATACAGCCATTTGTGCAGGTTGGTGACATACCAGTCGGCGCCGATGGCCGTGATATCGAGCGGCATCCAGCACGCGCTGTGCAATCGTTGCGGCATCGGTGGGCAGTGGAATGCGCGCCAACAAAGGTTGCCAGCGTCGCCGCACCAGCGCGGACGGCGCCACCTGCGGGCGTTGGCTCCATGCGATGCATGCACACATCCGGGTGCGCTTCCAGTTCATTGCGCAGTCGCTGCTGCTCCTGTTGCACCACCTTCGGCACCGCGCCATAGGAGCCATGATTCAGGAAAATGCCGTCCTCGCGCAGGGACCAGTGGCTGCGGATCGCGCGGCCAAGGGGAGTGACTTCCAGCGCCGCGGTTTCGATGTCGTGCATGTTCCTAGCGCAGCATCCACAACGCAGTAGCCAGCACCAGCGCTGCCATGAAATAGCCGAAGAGCTGATGGGCGCGCGGCTGCGTGAGCACGCGATCGATGGCCGCGCCCCAGCCGGCCCAGACCAGCATGCAGGGGGTGCCGATCGCGATGCTGATGAGCGTCGCCACCGTGACATCCAGGGTGCTGGGCACCGCACTGCCATAGAAAGCGCTGGCCACCGTCACGGCCATCATCCAGGCCTTCGGATTGATCAGCTGGAACATCAGCCCTTCGAAGAAGCTCATGGGTCGCGCGCTGGTTTCTGCGGGGCGACCGGTGCGCGCAGGTTCGGTGCGCGCATCGCGCAGGATCGCGATGGCCAGCCAGATCAGGTAGGCGAAGCAGGCCCAGCGCAGCACGACGAAGGCCAGCGGCATGGCCAGCAGCAAGGCGCCAATTCCCACATGGGACAGCAGTACCAGCCCGACGAACCCGGCTTCCACGCCGGACAGGTGCCACAGCGAACGACGCACGCCAAAACGCGCGCCCGAGCGCATCAACAGCAGGTTATTGGGACCGGGCGTGATCGAAGCGACCAGCGCGAACAGGGCCAGCGGTCCGATGGTTAGATTCATTGGCATGACCACAGAGTGCCTATTGCAAAGCAGCAAGTACAGATACACAGATGTGGAAAAGTTTAGGGTACAGTTGGCGAATGGACGATCGGGAATTGCCTCTTTATCAGGCGCTGGCCACGGAACTGGCCGGCGTGATCGAGGCGGGCGGGTTCAAGCCTGCGCAACGCCTGCCTTCCGTGCGTCGGCTGGCCATGCAGCGTGGCGTGAGCATCACTACTGCAGTGGCTACCCTGCGCCACCTGGAAGAGCGTGGCCTGATCCAGGCGCGCCCGAAGTCAGGCTATTTCGTGGCACAGCGACGCGCCCAGCTGCCTGAGCCGGTGGCCGTCGAGCTGCCGCGGCGCGCGCGCCTGGTCGGTGTGCAGGCGATGATGAAGCGGCTGGCCGATGCCAGTCTGAGCCCGGCAATGGCGCCGCTGGGGCAGGGCGTTCCCGATCCCGCGCTGTTTCCGCAGGCCGCGTTGCGCGCCAGCCTGCTGAAGGTGGCGCGCAAGAACCCCGAGACCCTGGTCACTTATCCGCTGCGCATGGGGGGCATCGTCCCGCTGCGCGAGCAGATCGCGCGCCAGTATGCCGATTGCGGCGTGGCCCTGGATGCGGATGAACTGATCATCACCAACGGCTGCATGGAAGCGCTGACGCTGGCCGTACAGTCGGCAGTCGCGCCGGGCGAGACCATCGCGGTCGAATCACCAACCTATTTCGGCTTTCTGCAGATTGCGGAAAACCTCGGTGTGAAGGTCATCGAGATTCCGGCACATCCGCGCGATGGTCTGTCCGTCAGGGCATTGCGCGAGCTGCTGGAAAGCCGCGCCGGCCGCGAGGTGCACGCCGTGGCGGTGACACCGAACTTCTCCAATCCCACCGGCTCGTTGATGCCCGACGCAGCCAAGCGCGAACTTACACGCCTGTGCCGCGCCGCCGACATCGTGCTGATCGAAGACGACATTTACGCTGACCTGCCGTTCAGCGGTCTGCGGCCGCTGCCCTGCAAGGCCTTTGATCGCGATGGACGCGTGCTGCTGTGCGCATCGTTTTCAAAGTCGCTGGCGCCCGGTGCGCGCATCGGCTTCGTGGCACCCGGACGCTACCGCGACACTCTGCGCGCGGCGAAACATCGGATCTCCGGCGCCACGGCGGTGCTGCAGCAGCAGATGCTGGCGGACTATCTGGCTCACGGCCGCTATGCGCGTCACCTGCGCAAGCTGCAGCAGCGCTTCGCGACGCAGGTGGCGGCGGTGTCGCAGGGCGTGCAGGAGTATTTTCCGGCAGGCACGCGACTGTCGCGGCCGCAGGGCGGCTTCATGCTGTGGGTGGAGCTGGCCGAAGGCATCGATACGCTGGCGCTGCATGAAGAAGCCAATCGCCGCGGCGCGGATTATGTGCCGGGTCCGCTGTTCTCCGTCTCCGGTCAATATCGCAACTGCCTGCGGCTGAACTGTGGCTATCCCTTCACGCCGCGCGCTGAGGCCGCCATCAAGCTGCTGGGGAAGTTGTTCAACGAAGGCTGAATTCAGCGGCGCCCTGCGTCACTCAGTCGCCAACCTGGGCTGCCAGCTCCTCGGCCTGGAATTCGGTCTGCAGCGCCGTCATCAGTTCATCCAGTGCCCCATTCATCACATCGGCCAGCTTGTACAGCGTGAGGTTGATGCGGTGATCGGTGATCCGGCCCTGCGGAAAGTTGTAGGTGCGGATGCGTTCGGAGCGATCGCCGCTGCCCACCTGCAGCTTGCGTGCCTGTGCCTGCGCCGACGCCTGCTTTTCCTGTTCGGCGGCGAGCAGCCGCGCCTTCAGCAGCGCCATCGCGCGCGAGCGGTTCTTGTGCTGCGAGCGCTCGTCCTGGCATTCCACCACCACGCCCGTGGGAATATGCGTGATACGAATGGCCGAGTCGGTCTTGTTGACATGCTGGCCGCCGGCACCAGAGGCGCGGAAGGTGTCGACCCGCAGGTCGGCCGGATTGATGTCGATGCTGTCGATCTCATCCAGCTCCGGCAGCACCGCCACCGTGCAGGCCGAAGTGTGGATCCGGCCCTGCGCTTCGGTGGCCGGCACGCGCTGTACGCGATGGGTGCCGGATTCGAACTTGAATACCGAGAAAGCGCCGCGGCCCACGACGCGCGCGATCACTTCCTTGTAGCCGCCGTGCTCGCCGTAGCTCTCCGAGAGGATCTCCACCTGCCAGCCGCGGTTTTCCGCATAGCGGGTGTACATCCGCATCAGGTCGCCGGCGAAGATGGCAGCCTCGTCGCCACCGGTGCCGGCGCGGACTTCCAGGAAGATGTTGCGATCGTCGCTGGGATCCGTAGGTAACAGTAGAAGGTTAAGAGCGCTTTCCCGAGCGGCCAGCAGGCTCTCAAGCCGGCGATATTCCTCGGCGCCCATTTCCCCCATCGCCGGATCACTGTCCGCAGCCAGTTCGCGCGCAGCGTCCGCCTGCGCAGTCAGGTCGACATATTCGCGGAACGCGACTGCAATGGGCTCCAGCCGGGCGTATTCCATGGACAGCTCACGGAACTCCTGCGAACCACCGGCAATGCCGGTGTCCGAGAGCAGGCGTCCGGCTTCCTCAAAGCGTTCCGCGGTCTTTTCCAGTTTCTGGCGAATCGAGGCTTTCATGTTCGAACAAGTTATAGTGGCGCGATGATGCCTGATCCCTTGCGCTCCATGTCAGCCTTGCGTTGTGCGGCGTTGTTGGTTCTCGCTGCCGTTGCCGGATGCTCTTCGACTCCCGCGGCTTCCGACCCGGTGCCCGCGGCTGCGGCCGTGAACACCGCCGGCAAGGGCGAATCCGAATTGATGATGGCTGCAGAGCTGTCGCTGCGCGATGGCAACTGCCGCGCCGCTTCGGAAAATTACCTGGGCGCCGCGAAGTTGAGCAGCGAAGCCAATGTGGCCATGCGTGCGTCGCAGCTGGCACTGGGCTGCAACCAGCTCGGCACTGCGCGCATGGCCACCGCACGCTGGCGCGAGCTGGACGCCTACAATGGCGATGCCGCGTTGGCCGCGGCGCTGGTGGCGCTGAAGCGCTACGACCTGGCCGAAGCCCGCACGGCGTTGACGGCCTGGCGCGATTCCGGTTCTGCTGGCAGCCAGGATCCCCTGCAGTTTGCCGAACTGCTGGAACGTGAATCCGATGCCACCGCGCTGTACCGCATCTTCGGCACCGTGCTGGTGGGTGAAGAGCCCACTGCCGAAGTGCTGCTGGCACAGGCGCGCCTGGCGCTGTCGGCACAGAACATGAAGGCCGCGATCGAAACGGCGCAGAAGGTGCTGACCGTGAACTCCGATGTGCTGGAGGCGCAGACCATCGTGCTGCGCGCGCTGTCGGTGCAGGGTGAGCACAATGCCGCGATCGGCGGAGTGCGCGCGCTGGATCCGGCGTCGCTGCAGGGCGAGGATGTATTTCTGCTGTCCGACCTGCTGGTCGCCGCCAATCGCAACGACGAGGCCCGGCGTGAATTGCAGCGACTGTCGGCAACGGCGGCCACGAAGCTCGGTGCCGAGCGCCGTCTGATTGCACTCGCCATCAACGAAGGCGATCTGGATGGCGCCGAGCAGCGCCTGCTGCCGCTGATGGGAGAGAAGGGCAGCACCGCGATGGCCATCCTGTTCATGGCGCAGCTGGCCGAGCGCCGCGGCGATGATGAACGCGCGATCCAGAGTTACCGGCTGCTGGCGGACAGCTCGCTGGCCCTGGCTGCACGTTCCGCGGCAGCACGCATCATGCTCAAGCGTGGCGATCAGAAAAGCGCCATGGCGCTGCTCGATGACTTCGCCGCACAGAACCCGGATTCCACGATCGAGGTCGGCGCCGCACGCGCGCAGCTGCTGGCCCAGTCCGGCGATGTCGACGGTGCACTGAAGGGGCTCGATGCCCTGCGCGATCAGTATCCTGATTATCCGGATCTGGAATACCAGCGCGCCACGGTGCTTGAGACCGGCGGGCGCACAGCCGCGGCGGTGGCGCAGTTCGAGCGCGCCCTGAAGCTGCGTCCCGACGATCCGCAGCTGCAGAACGCATTGGGTTTCACGCTGGCCGATCACAAGCTGCGGCTGCCGCGTGCCGAACAGCTGGTGCGCGCCGCACTCGATGTCTCGCCTGACAACCCTGCCATCCAGGACAGCATGGGCTGGGTGCTGTACAAGCGCGGCAAGGCCGCTGCGGCGTTGCCGATCCTTTCGCGGGCGTGGCAGAACAGCAGTGACGCGGAGATTGCCGCGCACTATGGCGAGGTGTTGTGGCGCACCGGCGATGAAGGCCAGGCGCGTTACATCTGGCAGCAGGCGCTCAACGGCAATCCACAGCACAAGAACCTGATGGCCACCATGGCGCGAATGACGGGCGAGGATGTCGCAGCGCGCTAGGCAACGAAGCTTGCGCTGGCTGGTGGGCGCGCTGCTGCTGGCGCTCGCCGCCTGCGTGACCACGCCACCCGCGGTCAGGCGCACACTGGACGCTGCCGAGCAGCACAGCCTGCTGCAGGAGCTGCAGACTTTTTCCCTGACCGGGCGCGTGGCGGTTGCCGCAGCGGGGCAGGGATCCACGCCCTCCGTCGAATGGCAGCAACAGCGCGAACTCTCCAGGGTCAAGCTGTCCGGGCCGCTGGGGGTGGGCAGCCTGCAGCTGGACTACAGCGCGGATTCGCTGCGCCTGGTCACTGGCAACGGCGACGTGCTGGTCGATGCGGAAGCGCAGCGTGCGTTGACCAGGGAGCTTGGATTCGTGCCGCCTTTCGAAGCACTGCGATACTGGATACTGGGCGAGCCCGCACCGACCGATGCCGCGAAGATCGAGACCCGCGATGCAGGCGGACTGCTGCAGAGGCTCGAGCAGCAGCAGTGGCTGATCGTTTATGAGCGCTACATGCCAGTGACCACGAGCACCGGCACGGCGCAGATGCCGGCGCGACTGACTGCGACGCGCGAAGGGCTGCGGCTGCGGCTGGTGGTCGATCGCTGGCGCCTGCAGTGAGCAGCTCATGCGTTATCGCGCCCCGGCCAAGCTGAACCTGTTCCTGCATGTCACCGGCCGTCGTGCCGATGGCTTCCATGACCTGCAGACGGTATTCCAGCTGGTCGACCTCTGCGATGAACTCGACATCAGCACCCGCGCAGATGGGCAGATCCTGCGCAATCCACCACCCAGTGATGCCGTGCTGGCTGCGCTGGCTGACGCTGATGATCTGACCGTGCGCGCCGCAAGCCTGCTCAAGGGTGAAAGCGGTACGGCACTGGGCGCCGACATTCATGTACTGAAACGCATTCCAGCTGGCGGCGGCATGGGCGGCGGCAGCTCCGATGCGGCCAGCGTGCTGCTGGCACTGAACGAGCAGTGGGGCCTGCAGTGGTCACTGGATCGCCTGGCAGCGCTTGGCCTGTCACTGGGATCGGATGTGCCGGTGTTCATCTATGGTCGCAACGCCTTCGCCAGCGGACGCGGGGAAGTGCTGACGCCCCTGGCTCTGCCGGAGCGCTGGTTCCTGATCGTGCATCCGCCCGTGGCAGTCTCGACCCGCGAGATATTCGGCTCTGCGCAATTGACCCGTGATACCCCGGCCCTCAGAATTCCCGCGCTGCCGGCGGATGGCGGGCATAACGACTGCGAAGCCGTAGTGCGTGATCGCTATCCGCAGGTTGCCGAAGTGCTGCTGCGTCTGGCTACTTTTGGAGCGCGCCTGACAGGCACCGGTGCCTGTGTATTCTGTGCGACGGAATCGCAGGCGCAGGCGCGGCATATTGCTGCAAGCCTGCCCGGTGACTGGCGCGTGTTTATCGTGCAGGGACTGCGCACGTAGTTTCGCAGCCGCCTGGCGCGGCTTTTCGCATGTGTTGGGGTGTCGCCAAGTGGCAAGGCAGCGGGTTTTGATCCCGCCATTCGGAGGTTCGAATCCTCCCACCCCAGCCAATCTCCACAGGACGCAGCGCCTTATTCCAAACTTGAGCAAGTCAATGGTGTGTTAGCGATACAAGCTTCGACATCCTTTGTCGTCGTTACTGCCTGGGCTTTACCGCCAGGTTCTGATCCTTGCCAAAGGAATGGAACAAAGGAGGCCCTTCCATTGGGAGGGACTTTTTTTGCCAGTGCGGCTGGCTGAGCGGCGAATTGAGGACCGGATTCGCCCCTTTTAATAGAAGAACAGCAAACCGGATGGCAGCTGCGCGGGCGCGATTGGTGGCGTGAACGCGACGAATTCTGACGCGTTGGGTCGCAACGACCCTGCGCTTGCGCCCAGCAGCATCTGATAATCGAAGGGATATCGTGACAGACGGAAGTGGGGAAGCTGCGTGATTGGCCGCCCTTTCCATTCGGGCTTAAGTCAACTCAATCCGCCGTGCCGTCTGTTCTGAAGCGGCAGTAATTCTTGCCTGAGCCGATTCCGTGCCATGTCCGGTGCGTTGCTTTTCAACCAAATTTCAATTTGAGAGACGCGCTGTCTCAGAAAAAACACAAAGATGTACTTGCCATGAACAGGGCAAATGTTTGTAGAATGGGTCATTGCGAGAAAAACTTGCTGCCACGGCAACATCCAGTTGCGGTGGCAGGACTCAGCAACGGGGGTCGGCACCGCGAGGGCGGGCACGATCTATAAAATTATCTGGGGAGTAAGAACTAGTGTCCAAACATCAGCCAGGCTATGGGGCCAATCTCGTACGCGCGTCCGTTGCCGCAGTGCTCGGCACCGCGGCGTTCATGGCATACGCGCCGCAGGTTATGGGTGCGGCACCTGCCGCGGATACCGAGCTTGAAGAAGTGCAGGTCACCGGATCGCGTATCACGCGCCGTGATGCCGAAGCCAACAGCCCGCTTGTTACCGTCGATGCAGCGAACCTGGAAAGCAAGTCGGGACTCAACATCGAGTCCTACCTGAACCAGCTGCCGGCATTCAATCCTGCCGCCACGCCAACATCCGAGGGTACCAACTCGGACGTGCAGATCTCCTCGATCAACTCCGTCGGTATCGCCTCGATCTCGCTGCGCGGCTTCGGCGCCAACCGCAGCCTGGTGCTGGTCGATGGCCGCCGCGCCATTCCGACCAATGCCCTGATGGTCGTGGACGTCAACAGCATTCCTTCTTCAATGATCAAGAGCGCCGAGATCATCTCCGGCGGTGCTTCGGCTACCTACGGTGCCGACGCCCTGGGCGGTGTCTCGAACTTCCTGCTGCGTCGTGACTTCCAGGGTCTGGAAACCGACCTGCAGTGGGGCATCACGGACCGCAGCGACAACGAAGAACTGCGCGCCTCGGTCATTGCCGGCACCAAGTTTGCCGACAACCGCGGCAACGTCGTGTTTGCGGCCGAGTACTACAACCGCAAGGCTGCATTCGACAAGAACCGCGAGTTCTACACGGACGCCTACGGCGATCCGGCGATTGGCGGCAACTTCCTCGGATTTATATTCGGTGTCAACGGCTGGAACACGCTGCAGAATGGTCCAAACGGTGGCGTACTGGCTGCACTGATCGGCAACGGCGCTACGGTGCCCGCATCAGGCGCGGCGGCCTATGCTCCGAATGCCGTGTGCTCGGCAAGCAGCCTCTGCAACAACCAGAGCATCCGGTTCCTGAACAGCACGAGCGCGTCGCGCACAAATATCTTCCTGCCGGCCGGCAACAATTACCAGACCTGGGTCCGGGGCGGTGGCGCAGCGCTTGATAACTTCAGGTACTCGCTGGTCAATGCCTACAGCAATGCGAATTGTACCTCGGGTTCGATCACGGTCGTGGCCGGCACCACCGCCAGCTTCGGCTGGGACGCGACCGTGCCTTACAACGCGACCACGGACAGCCCGATCAACCCGGCGCTGGTCCTGAGCACCCCGGGCCTGGTGCAGGCCATCCTCGCCAACCCGGCTGCCTACGCCAATCCGGGCTTCATCGCCCACGGTACAACGGGTGCCCAGCACCCGGTGCCGGTGGAAATGGCCATCCTGCTGAACAGCCGCACGACCAATCCGCTGACTGCAGGCTGGGTCATGGAGACCTTCCCGCTGAACAGCTTCGGCCGCCGCGCGACCGAGGACACCAACCAGGCCTGGCAGATTGAGACCGGCCTGACCTTCGACCTGCCGATCAAGGACTGGACGGCCGAGACCTACTACTCGCGTGGTGAGTCCTCAACCTACAACGTGGCCTTCGGCAACAACTCGCTGGCCCGCTGGCGCGGTGAGATCCTGGCGCCGGACTACGGCTACAACTCGAACCTGCAGAGCAACCTGACGAACAACGGACCTGGCGCCAACCCTGGCTTCGGTTCGGTGCCAGTCCGTTGCACCACTGGTTTCTACAGCACGATCTTCAGCAGCGACGCCACGCCTTCGGCGGACTGCCAGTACGCCGTTACGGCGCCGCTTCAGACCCGCACGCAGAACCAGCAGGACATCTTCGAGCTGAACCTGCAGGGTGGATTGTTCGACCTGCCGGCCGGCGAACTGCGTGCTGCAACCGGTTATCAGCAGCGTCGTAATTCGTCGCAGTTCAATCCGGACATCCTGCAGTCCACGGCCTCGTTCACCGACCAGGTGATCGGCGTCTACCCGACTGGCTACCTGCGCGCGCAGACGATTGCCAAGG
>JANPGU010000188.1:0-8115 GCA_031424095.1 Gammaproteobacteria bacterium | reverse complement strand
CTGCAGGCTATAGGCAAATAGGGGCAACTCGCCCCACTCCTGCGGATCGCAGCAGCCCTTGATCTGGAGTGTCTTCTTAATTACCCGGGGCAGTCTCAATAAGCAGCTTGCGGCGACTTACATCGCCAAGACGACGACTTCGGGTGATTTGACTTGAAGTGCTTCGGGAGGCTCCATCCGACTTCGACTGCGGACGCTAATTTTCGTCCTGTGCCTGTCCCGTTGTCTTTACTCGGGGCGCTAAGCCCGGCGCAAACAGGAATTTCTTAAAAGTGACCACAAGGGTGACCACAAGCAGTTGCCGCATGAAGCGATTTAGTTGGTCGGGGCGAGAGGATTTGAACCTCCGACCCCTTGCACCCCATGCAAGTGCGCTACCAGGCTGCGCCACGCCCCGACCGTTGGGACGCGCATAATACCTGCTTGCAAGCACAAAGGGGTCCTGCATGAACCTTAAAGCCCGAAACCGCCGTCAATTTCTGACCACCGGAGCCGCCCTGGGCAGCGCCGCCGCGCTCACCACCGCCGCCGCACCGCTGTTTGCTGCAGCGCCCGCCCCGGCCGGCATCATCTCCCGTGAGCGCTACATGCAGTACGTGGGCTGGTTCAACGCCAACGACCCGCGCTTCCTGGACTTCTACCACCCGCAGGTGGTGCTGGAGCTGGGCAATGCGACGCTTGCAGGCAGCAAGGCCATCGGTGATTTCTATGCCGAGGTGAAGGCGCACATCCACGAGAAAGTGGAGGTGACGCATTTCATCGCCGATGCCACGGGCATTGGCGTGGAGCTGCCGACGGAATTCAATGTCTACAAGGACTGGCCCGTTCCCAACTATTTCAACCGGCCGCTGAAGGCCGGCGAGGTGTTCCGCGTGACGAGCTTCGGTCTCTACTGGATCGAGAATGGCCAGTTCCGCCGCATCAAGACGGCGCGCTACAAGCTCACCAACGACTGGCGGATGGAAGCCTGATCAGGTGCCGGGTGACTTGGCGGCGTTCGGGTACCAGAAACGCGTGTGGCAGGACTCGCACACTTCATCGAGTGTGCCACCGGCCGTCGAATAGGCTTCTACATCGCGCTTGTCGATAGCGGCCAGCATGTCGCCTGCCGCGCCTTGAAACGCAGCTGCGAATCCGACAAATGCGGCGCGGTCCTTGTCGATTGCGGCCTGCGCCTGCGCTGGCGTGAGATCGGTTTCTCCAGGCGGATCCTTCATCGTCTGGCCGGGATGCGCGACGACACGCCCATCCACCACCAACAGATTCGCGACCTCCATCAGAAGCACTGCCTTCTGTCGCACGGCAGCCCATTCGGCGTCTGTGCTGGGGGCAAGATCCTTCGACCCGGTCGGCGTGCTGACGGTGCCTACCGCGCTCCACATCACGTCCGCGGTCGGTGCGACGGTATCAAGCATCAGATCGAGGACGCTGGCGACGGGCTTGAGTCCACCGGGCAACACGGCAGCGGTTGGCGCTGCTGCAGGTGGTGGTGGAGGCGCCTCTTTCGATGCGCAGCTGGACAGTAGAACGAGTATCGCGGTGGCACCAGCGGCCGCCGACAACCGGATGACAGGCATCGACATGGCTAATCCTCTCGAACTTGCTGGTTAACGTCTCAGGATACGCAGGATATCTTCCAGCTCGGAGCGCAGCTGCCGCACGATCTGCTGGCTCTGGCTGGTATCGGTCCGGGCCTCTTCGCCTTCGAGCTTCTGCCTCGCACCGCCAATAGTAAAGCCCTGCTCATAAAGCAGGCTGCGGATCTGGCGGATGATGAGCACATCCTGGCGCTGGTAATAGCGCCGGTTGCCACGACGCTTCACGGGCTTGAGCTGCGGGAACTCCTGTTCCCAGTAGCGCAGCACATGCGGCTTCACGCCACACAGCTCACTGACTTCACCGATGGTGAAGTAACGCTTGCCGGGGATCGCCGGCAGTTCGTTATTGTTCCGGGGTTCCAGCATAAGCTTCCACGCGCGCCTTGAGTTTCTGACCCGGTCGGAATGTCACGACACGCCGGGCGCTGATGGGAATTTCTTCGCCGGTCTTGGGATTACGCCCCGGCCGCTGGTTCTTGTCACGCAGATCGAAATTGCCGAAGCCGGACAACTTCACCTGCGATCCGGTGGAAAGCGCACCACGCACTTCCTCGAAAAACAGATCGACCAGTTCGCGCGCCTCGCGTTTGTTGAGACCGAGCTGGTCAAACAATGCTTCGGCGATTTCGGCTTTGGTCAGGGCCATTCTAGTTCCGTATTTTCGCGTCCAGCTGCGCACTGAGGTCGGCCGCTACGGAGGCCATTAGCGCATCCGCGTCGTCGTCCTTCAGAGTCTTGTAATTATCCTGAAAAATCAAGCCCAAAGCGACGCTTTTTCGAGTTGGTTCTATGCCGGCGCCCTGGTAGAGATCAAACGCGCGCAGCTCGCGCAGCTGAGTCCCCGCGGCAACACTAACACGACTCAAGATCGCGCTTAAAGGCGTGTCCACGGGCACGGTGATGGACAAATCGCGACGCACCTGCGGGAAACGCGAAATGGCCTGCAACTGCGGCAAAGGCGCCTGCAACGCCGGCGTTATGTCCAATTCGAACAGCATGCACGATGCGGCAAGTCCGAGCTCGGCGCTCAGCGAAGGATGCAATTCGCCCAGCCAACCAATCTCCACTCCTTCGCGCAGCACTTTTGCGCTGCGGCCAGGATGCAGGCAGCCCTGCGTTGCAGGCTGCCATTCGAACCGCACGCCCGCGCCGGCCAATGCCAGCACGGCAGTCAGGTCTGCCTTGATGTCGAAGAAATCGACGGCCTCACGCGCAGTGGACCATTGTTCGGGTGTGCGTCCGCCCACGGCGACGCCGCCAACGCGCAGCACTTCACGCACTGACTTGCCGTCAGGCAGGAATACGGCGCCACGCTCGAACATGCGCACCCGATCCTGCTGGCGACTGAGATTGTCGAGCGCCGCCTTGAGCAAGCCCGGCCACAGCGACACCCGCATCGCGGCAAGGTCAGCCGCGATGGGGTTCGCCAGCTGCAATGATTTCTGCGCCGAGAACAACTTTCCCTGCAGCACCGGATCGACGAAGGCGTAATTGATAGATTCCTGATAGCCGCGCGCCGTCAGCACGTCCAGCACTGCCCGCTCATCAATAAGCGCTTCGCTGCGGCGGGTAAACCGCTGCGGCAAACGCTTGGGCGTTTCCTGCACGGCATCGAAGCCCACGATCCGCAGCACCTCTTCGATCAGGTCGACTTCGATGGCGATGTCGAAGCGCCACGAAGGCGGCGTCACAGTCCAGCCCTGCGGATGCGCGGTCACCAGCATGCCGAGCTGACACAGGCTCTGCTGCACGCGCGTGTCGGGAAGGTCTGCACCCGTGAGCATGGCGAGCCGCTGGCGACGCAGCAGCACCGGCGGACGCACCGGCAGATCCGCAGCGCTTACCGCCTCGGCCACGGCGCTGGCCTCGCCACCGCACAGTTCCAGCAGCAACGCGGTAGCGCGCTGCATGGCGGCGGCCTGGCCCTGCGGATCGATGCCGCGTTCGAAACGCTGGCTGGCATCGGTCTGGATGCCGTAGCGACGCCCGCGGCCGGCGATTGCAGCGGGCGTGAAGAATGCAACTTCCAGCAGTACGTCGGTAACTGCACTCGTAATGGCTGTGCTCTGCCCGCCCATGACACCGGCCATTGCGATCGGTCCGCTGTCATCGGCGATCAGCAGGACATCGGCTGTAAGTTCGACGCCGCGCTCATCGAGCAGTTGCAGTTGCTCGCCGGCGCGCGCCATGCGCACCGTGAGCGCGCCCTGCACGCGGCTCGCATCGTAGGCATGCATGGGCTGGCCAAGTTCGAGCAGCACGAAATTGGTGACATCGACCACGGGATTGATGCTGCGCAAGCCGGCGCGGCGCAGGCGTTCCTGCAGCCACAACGGTGTGGTGCCGCGATTGTTCACGCCGCTGATGCGCCGGGTCAGAAAGCGTGGCGCTGCGGCGGGCGCGTGCACCACAGCTGCCGCGATGGCGCCTGCTGAAGTCCTGAACACCGGTGCAGCCGACGTCTTCAATGCGCTGCCGGACAATGCGGCGACTTCACGCGCGACACCGAGCACTGACATCGAATCGCCACGATTCGCATACACCTTGAGCTCGAGCACCGAGTCGTCAAGCTGCAGATAATCGCGGATGCTTGCTCCAACCTGAGCGTCGGCCTGCAGCTCCAGCAGGCCGCTGGAAGTGGCAGCGAGTCCGAGCTCTTTCGCTGAACACAGCATGCCGGCGGATTCCACGCCACGCAGTTTCGCCGCCTTGATCTTCATGTCGCCCGGCAACAGCGCGCCTACCTGCGCCAGCGGCACCTTGATGCCAGCGCGTGCATTAGGCGCACCGCAGACAATCTGCAGCAGCGTACCGCCGGCGTTCACCTGGCAGATACGCAACTTGTCAGCTTCGGGATGCGCAGCAATGGCGACGATCTCTGCGACCACAACACCCGTGAAGGCCGGCGCGGCAGGCTCGGTGCCTTCCACTTCAAATCCGGAGGCCGTGAGGCGCCGCGACAGCTCCCGCGCATCCCATGGAAAATCGACCCATTCCGCCAGCCAGGACACCGGCAGCTTCATGACCAGCCACCGCGGAACTGCTTCAGGAAGCGCAGGTCGTTGTCGAAGAACAGACGCAGGTCATTCACCCCATAGCGCAGCATGGCCAGACGAGCGATGCCCATGCCGAAGGCGTACGCGGTGTACCGCTCAGCGTCGACGCCGCAGGCGGCCAGCACATTCGGATGCACCATGCCGCAGCCCAGCACCTCGATCCATCCCGTGTGCTTGCACAGGCGGCAGCCTGAGCCGCCGCATTCCACACAGGTGATGTCGACCTCGGCAGAGGGTTCCGTGAAAGGAAAATACGAAGGCCGCAGGCGCATGGCCAGATCGCGCTCGAAGAACGCTTCCATGAAGCCGTGCAATATGGATTTGAGATTCGCGAAACTCACGCCCTCGTCGACCAGCAGGCCTTCCACCTGATGAAACATCGGCGTGTGGGTGGCGTCCGAATCCATCCGGTAAACGCGACCCGGCGCGATGACCGCCAGCGGCAACTGCTCGCGAGCGGCGAGCAATGCGCGGATCTGCACGGGCGAAGTGTGGGTACGCAGCAGCGCGCGCTCACCGTTCACCTCGTGTTCGAGATAGAACGTGTCATGCATCGCCCGGGCCGGATGATTGGCCGGCACGTTCAAGGCGGTGAAATTATGGAAATCGTCCTCGATCTCCGGACCCTGCGCGACCTGAAAGCCCACTTCGCCGAACAGTCGCTCGATACGCAGTCGTGCGCGCGTCACGGGATGCAGTCCCCCGCTCTGTTCACCGCGCCCATCCAGCGTGACGTCGACGCGACCGGACTCAAGCCGGCGCTGGATGTCGACTGCATCCAGCACCGCGCGCCGCGCATCGAGCGCGGACTGCACGGCCAGCTTGGCTTCATTGATGAGCGCGCCGGCGGCGGGACGTTCGCTGGCGGGCAGTGCGCCCAGGGACTTGAGCTGCTCGGTGAGCAGGCCCTTCTTCCCCAGCCACTGCACGCGCACTTCTTCCAGACGCGCGACATCGCCGCTGGCGGATATTTCCGCCAGCGCGCGATCGGTCAGATCAGTGAGCGACTCCACTGCCACCCCCTCGAAACCGCGAGCCTAGAAAGCGCCTAGGCGGCTTTGAGCTGGGACTTCGCTTGGGAGCAGATGGTGCCGAACGCAGCCGGATCGTGCACGGCGAGCTCGGCCAGCACCTTGCGGTCGATCTCGATGCCGGCCTTCAGCAGGCCATTGATCAGGCGGCTGTAAGACAGGTCGTGCAGACGGGCCGCCGCATTGATGCGGGTGATCCACAGTGCGCGGAACTCGCGCTTCTTGGCGCGGCGGTCACGATAGGCGTATTGACCCGCCTTGATGACCGCCTGCTTGGCCGCGCGGAATACCTTGCGGCGTGCGTTGTAGTAACCCTTCGCCTTGGCGAGGATCTTCTTGTGTCTACGTCCAGCAACGACGCCGCGTTTTACTCGTGCCATGGTTCAAATCCTCGCTTAATGGTTCGGCAGCAACTGCGTAACGCGGCCCACATCGCTCTTGTGAACGAGGCTGGTGCCGCCGGAACGAAGCTGACGCTTGGTCTTGCGGGACTTGTGGCCGAGGTTGTGCCGGCGGCCGGACGCATAGGACTTGAAGCCTTTGGCTGTCTTGCGAAAACGCTTCGCTGCAGCCCGGCTGGTTTTCAGTTTGGGCATATCAATCACTCCTTCATTTTAGCTACCGGTCGCAAGGCACACGGCTGATGCCGCATACCCGCTAGGGGCGAGTCGTACCCACCCTTCCAGCATGCTGGAAGGGTGTGCGCGACTACTTCTTTTTCGGCGAAAACACCATGACGATCTGCCGGCCTTCCATCAGCGGGTTCTGTTCGACCACGGCATGTTCTGCCAGATCGCCCTGCACCCGCGTCAGGAGACGTCGACCGATGTCCTGATGCGCCATCTCACGACCACGGAAACGCAGCGTTACCTTGGCCTTGTCACCCTCGGTCAGGAAGCGGATCAGATTACGCAGCTTGACCTGGTAATCGCCCTCTTCCGTACCGGGACGAAACTTCACTTCCTTCACCTGAATCTGCTTCTGCTTGCGCTTGGCAGAGTGGGCTTTCTTGTTCTGTTCGAACAGGTACTTGCCGAAATCCATCACCCGGACGACCGGTGGTTCTGCGGTCGGTGAGACCTCCACCAGATCGAGAGCTGCTTCTACGGCCAGTGCCAGCGCTTCCGCGCGTGTCATGACTCCGGCCTGCTCTCCATCCGCGCCGATCACCCGCACCTGCGCGGACGTGATCTCTTCATTGCGGCGGATGCGTTTCGATGATGTAGCTATATATCAATCCTCTAAAACAGTACGCCCGCGACTATCCAGCTCGACGCGCAGACGTTCCATGAACGTTGGTAGCGACATCGTGCCCAGATCCTTGCCGTTGCGGGAGCGCACGGAAACCAGGTTCGCTGCAACTTCTTTATCGCCCGCTACCAGAAGGTATGGGACGCGCTGCAGCGTGTGCTCGCGGATCTTAAAGCCCACTTTCTCGTTCCGCAAGTCGGAAATGGCGCGAAAGCCATGATTCTTAAGGGCTTCTACAACCCCATTCACATACGGCGACTGGTCGTCGGTGATGTTCATGACCGCACATTGCACCGGCGCCAGCCAGGCAGGCAGCCGCCCGGCATGATGCTCGAGCAGAATTGCGAAAAACCGCTCCAGCGAGCCGAAAATGGCGCGGTGCAACATGACCGGTGTCTGTTTGCTGCTGTGGTCATCAATGTAATGCGCGCCGAGGCGGCCGGGCATGTTCAGGTCCACCTGCAGGGTGCCGCACTGCCAGTCGCGGCCGATGGCATCCCGCAGCACGAACTCCAGCTTGGGCCCGTAGAAAGCGCCCTCGCCCGGATTCAGGCTGTATTCGATGCCAGCGGCGTCTGCGGCGGCTTTCAGCGCGGACTCGGCCTTGTCCCAGACCGCGTCCTCGCCCACACGCTTGGCGGGACGATCCGAAAACTTGATGCGCACATCGTCGAAGCCGAAATCCTTGTAGATCTCGAGGATGAGCTTCGTGATCGCCACCGACTCTGCGGTGATCTGGTCCGGCGTGATGAAGCAGTGGGCATCGTCCTGCGTGAAGGCGCGCACCCGCATCAGGCCGTGCAGAGCGCCGGACGGCTCGTAACGATGCACCTTGCCGAATTCGGCAAACCGCAGTGGCAGGTCACGGTAACTGCGCAGGCCCTGCTTGAAGATCTGCACATGCCCTGGGCAATTCATCGGCTTGATCGCATACAGCCGCTCATCCGGTGTGCGCGTCATGAACATGTTCTCGCCGAACTTCTCGAGATGGCCCGACTGCTGCCACAGCGCGGCATCCATGATTTCCGGCGCGTTCACTTCCTGGAAGCCGACCTTTTCCTGCGCGCTGCGCATATAGGCGATCAGGCGCTGGAAGATGCTCCAGCCCTTGGGGTGCCAGAACACCGCACCGGGCGCTTCTTCCTGCATGTGGAACAGGTCGAGTTCGCGGCCGATTTT
>JANPGU010000187.1:0-4716 GCA_031424095.1 Gammaproteobacteria bacterium | reverse complement strand
CGTATCGAGCAGCAGGTAGCGCGGAATCAGATCGCGCGGCACCTTGAGCGGGTTCTGCATGGACGTGCTGATGGGTGCGCGCGGTGGCGTGACCTGGATGACTTCCTGCTCGGCCGGCGCGCGGTGGGCGGCAAGCCCATGCTCGATGGCGGCGGCCAGCAGCTCGGCGGAGGCCTGCTTGCGCGGCAGGTAGTCCGCGATGCCGCGGCGCATGGCGCTGACGGCGGCAAGCTCATCGCCATGCTCGGCCAGCACGACCACTGGCGGCGTGTCGGGAATGCCCATGACACGTTCGAGCCAGGTCAGCGCCGGCTGATCAGGCGTGCCTGCGAAATCAAGGACTGCAAACAGCAGACCGAACTGCGCTGTGCCGCTGGTGGCCAGGCGGTGATCGAAGCCCGTCGTCGTGTCGAGTTCAATGCGGCAGTCGTTGCGCAGCGCTTCAATGCGAAGCTGCAGCCAGCGTCCGACCTGGGTGTCATCTGCGACCACCAGGATTCGCTTGGTGCGGGGCACAGCGGCGCGCTGCTACTTTGCGTCCTGCGCAGTGAAGCGCATGCGCATCTGGGCGCGCTGCTGCACGGCTTCGCCATTGCGCAGCACGGGTGCATAGCGATAGCGCAGCAGCGCTTTGGTGGCGGCGCCATCGAAAGTACTGCCGGGTTCGGATTTGGTGACGACCACGTCCTTCACCGAGCCGTCCGTGTTCACGGTGAATTCCAGGTCGACCCAGCCCGACACCAGCTGCTGCAGGGCGCGTTGCGGATATTCCGGACTCGACTTGCGCAGGACGGTAAGACTCGAAGCTGGCACGGGTCCGATGGGTACGGCAACCGCCGGTGTGATCGCAGCTGCTGCCGGAGCGGTCGTCACGGCTGCTGCGGCAGGCGGCGTGTCAGTGCGCGCTTGTTCGACCGACGCCGCGGCTGCAACGGCGCTAATCACCTCTTCCAGGCGCCGGCGCAGCACGTCAAGGCCGGGCGCGCTGCTGTTGATGGAGGCGGCGCCATCGAGCAGGCGCTTGGCGGCAGGCGTGCGGCGCGCGGTCAGTTCATTGTCGGCGGCGGTCAGCATGGCGGCCACCAGCGCTTCGCGCGCACTGCGCACGGCCGGGTCGCCAGGTCCCGCAGCTTCGGCCTGCCGGAAGTGGGAGATCGCACTGTTGGTGGACGGATCGACAAAGGCCGCGACGCGCATGCGATCGGACATGCGATCCAGCGCCGTGCGGACCTGTGCCTGTCTGGCTTCCAGCGCCTGCCGCTGCGATGAGTCGGCGTTCGCACGAGCCAGTTCGCGCGAGATCTGCGTGTTGAGGAATTCCAGCCGCGAGTTGTTGGGCGCAATCAGCCGCAACGATTCAGCCATGGCGCTGGCCTCGTTCAGGCGGCCGGCCAGCAAGGTTTCTTCTGCGGTACGCAGTGCGTATTCGATGGCGCGGTTGTAGCCGGAGGTGGCGGTCGCGTTGTTCCTGTCCAGCTTCAGCGCTTCGCGATACAGCTCGGCGGAGCTGCTGCCATCCGCGGCGATGTACTTGCCGGCCGCGAAGGCCATCATGCCGCGCTTGATCAGGTCGGCGATGGCTGGATCCTGGTTGACCGCAGCGACCGCTGGCGCAGCATCTGGCCTGGCCACACCTTTGGGCCAGAATATCCACGCGCCAACGGTGACCGCGACAATGGCGACCACACCGATGATGGCCAGTGTCTGCGGCGACTTGCCACGTACGGCAGTATCGATGCGCGCCAGTGATTCCTTGCCGGCGGTTGCCGGTTCGGCCTTGCGGGTCACCGGACGTTCAACAGGGCGGGCGGCCGCGTCCAGGAACAGCCGCAGTCGCTGCGGTGACGCGGGCTTGTGCACAAACCGGAACACGGATTGATTCGAAATGCGGGTGGCCAGCATGTTCTGCTCGGCACCGTGGCCGGCGACCATCAGGCGCAGGTCCGGAAACTGGCTGGTGATCGCATCGGTGGCGGCATCGATGGGCGCATCGAGCGCAGCGGCATCGATCAATGCGCAGGCCGAGTCCTGCTGCATGAGTTCGTCGGTGAGGGCGCGCATGTCAGCGACCACGACCACGCTTACAGCGGCATCGCTTGCGGCCAGTTCCTCCAGCGCCTTCTGCAGCGCCGGATCATTGGTCAAGGCGATTACCGTGCGCACGGCCGTACGCGTTCTGGCGTTTTCCCCGGCCATACCGGCATCGTCGCCGCCGAACTTGGGGTGAACATTCAAGACCGTCTCCAGCAAGGGTTTGAGGCCGGGGCGTTCCTGCCCCTTGTATGTTTGTAGGACTTTACGAACTTGCGCGCGCGGTACAACCTTGCAGTTGCCCAGTTTCGTGATTCTGTGAAACGGAAGGCGGGGAATTTCTCAGGTTTGAGGACTGGTTCAATATGCGAAAGCTGATGTCTGCAGGTCTAGTCGTCAAGCTTGCTGCGCTCTGCTGCACTGCACTCAGCTTCGAACTGCTGGCGGACGATGGCAACACGGCCCAGCATCGCGCCGCCGAAGAATATCTCACGGCGGTGGCGGCGGGCGATGCGCGTGCCATGGCGCTGAGCATCCACAAGGATGAGCTCGACACGCTGCGCAAGCGGCTGGTCGACGACATGAAGCTCGAGGCAGATCGCAACGACAGCCTGGTGCGTTCGCGACTGTTCGGCAGCGGCATGCCGCTTGAGGAGATCGAGCGGCTCACGGCCCAGAATTTCTTCGTCACGCTGGCGCAGCGCCTGCGTTTCGGTGGGCGCGAGTTCGAGCGCATCGACTGGCTTGCCGCGGTGCCGGACAGCGGCGGCATGGTGCATCTGGTCGGGCGCGCGCGCCCGCACAAGGAGTTCGGTGTTGTGCGCGTGCCCGTGCTGGTGTCGTTGATTCCGTGGGGCAAGGACTGGAAGGCGGCGCTGCCGCTGGAACTGCAGGCGCAGATCGACGATCTGCGCAGCGGACGGCGCGCAGCGGTGGCCCCGGCAACGCCCGCGGCGCCCGCCTCAGGCACGCTGCCCGCCGCCTCGAGTCCGCAGGCGATCCTGGAGCTGTTCAAGACCGCGGAAGACAATCTCACCGCCGCGCGCTGCGCGGATTACTACGACCGTCAGATGAGTCCGAATTTCCGCCGCACCACAGCGCCCAAGGCATTGCGTGCACTGGTGATGGCCTGTGAAGGTCGCGCCACGATGCGCGAGCAATTGCTCGCCGCGCTGCGGCTGGCGCGCACGGTCACACCGCGTTTCGAATATGCAGGCACGCGTGCGATCTACGATCTGCGTGGCCAGGGACTGCCGTTCGCCGCGCTGGTGCTGGAGCAGGTCGACAAGCGCTGGTATATCGCGGAATAGCGGTGCGGCGGGTGATCAGCCGCCGGCGGTCAGCAGGAAGCGGCGGCCACGCTGGTTGAGCACGGCGCCCCGCGCCGTGATGGTTTCGAGCTTGATGCCATCGGGCGTGGAATCACCTTCCCGCAGCCGCAGCGAATTCAGCAGCACATACCGGTTGGCCGGATTGACATCATAGACGTGCAGGTTCAGGGCCAGCGCCGGCAATGAAATTCCCGCCCCGACCAGTTCCTGGTAAGTCGGCAGGTTCTCGACGTCCACCACCTCGGGCGCTGCAGCCATGGGTGGCAGTGGCGGTGGCAGGTCGGTCTGGGCTGGCGCGGCGAGTGCTGGCGCGGGCACCGCATAAGCAGGCGCTGCGGCGACCTGCGGCGTGACTGCCGGTGGCGTTGCAGCGACCGCCGGCGCGCTGAGCGCTGGTGCGGCGGGGGCGGTCGCGGCCTGCGGCGCGGGCCTGCGCAGCAGCAGCCAGGCCAGCACCAGCAGATTGGCCAGCAGCACTGCGCCCAGCACCCAGGCCCAGCCCGGCAGCCGACGGCGCGGCGGCGCAACGCGCACATCCATCAGCACCGGACCGGACTGGCGGCTGCGCTCGGATTCGGCTTTCTTCAGGGCATCGAGAATGAATGACATCGATGTCCTCTACGGGTTCGCGGCGCGGAGCAGCGGTGTGTCGGTGGGCGAGAGCGAGGCATCGAGCAGCGCCTGCGTGCGCGCGCCCGCCACGCCGTCGGCGGCCAGGCCGTTGCGGCGCTGGAACTGGATCACCAGCGTCCGCAGTGCCTCGTCATACAGATCAAGCGCCGCGGTGTCGGGCGCAAGGCCGGCCCATTGGCGCAGTCGCCGGCGCAGGGTCTGCACCGGCTCGCCCCGCGCGCCCATCGCCAGACTGCGCGTGTCGAGCTGCGGCGGCTTCCACAGCAGCAGGAACTCGCCGTTCCACAGCTCCTGCAGCTGCGTCAGCACCACTTCGTGCGCAGCCTCACCGATCATCACGCGCGCCCGGTCGGTCTGCAGTGAAGCCACGACCACCTGATGGACGGCTCCGGACCTGTCTTCCAGCGCGAGGATGGCGGGCCGATTGAATCGACGCAGCATATCGAGGCCGCCTTCCTCGTTCAGGCATTCGAGGCCCTGCCGCAGTGCCTGCGAACAGGCATCTTCGGAGCCTGCGACATAGCGCGCCGACCACAGCGAGAACAGGCGCGCGTAGGCGCCGTCCAGATCGGTGACTGCAGCGGCGCCGCGCAGGATGGTCGCCAGGTCCGGCGCTGCAGGAAGCGTCGCGGCCCCGGGTAACGGCGCAGCGACCGGGGCCGCGGCAGCGACAACAATTGCCGCCGGCGCCGCAGCCGGCGCCGCATAAAGCAACGACCAC
>JANPGU010000186.1:0-2298 GCA_031424095.1 Gammaproteobacteria bacterium | reverse complement strand
TGTCCGCACTGCTGGATGTGGAAGACCCGATTGCGGTGCCTTATCAGCTGGAAGTGTCTTCGCCTGGCGCGGACCGGATCCTGCGCACGCTTGCGCACTACCGGCGCTATGTCGGGCAGCGCGTCCTGGAAGAGGTCGACCACCTGCGCGCGTTCGGCCTCGCGCACCTTCTGCACCATGACCTGCTTGGCCTGCTGGGCAGCGATGCGGCCGAAGGCCACCGATTCCATCGGCTCTTCCACATAGCCGCCTGGTTCGGCGTCCTTGCTCAGATCCAGCGCATCGTCGAGCCGCAGCTCGCGATCCGGGGTTTCAAGTTCGGTGGAATCGTCGGCGAACACCTTCCAGCGGCGGAAGGTGTCGTAGTCGCCGGTCTTGCGGTTGATGGCGACGCGCACGTCCCATTCCTCGCCATGCTTCTTGCGAGTGGCCGCTGCCAGCGCCGCTTCCAGCGCTTCGAAGATGATTTCCTTGTCGACGCCCTTCTCGTTGGAGACGGCATCCACAACCATCAGGATTTCTTTGTTCATCATCACTTCTTACCTCGACGCTTCTTGCGCGACCAGTCCGGCGCCAGGCGGGTCTTGCCCACCTCGGCGTAGCGAACCGTCACCACCGATTCATCCACGTTCAGTTCAATTCCATCGTCATCCACGCGCGTCATGTCGCCCGTGAAACGGCGCCTGCCATCGCGGGCGGCAGCCAGCTCCACCAGCACGCGCTGCCCGACATAGCGCCGGTAGTGCGCAACGGTGCGCAGGATCCGGTCCGCGCCCGGCGAAGACACTTCCAGCTGATAAGGCACCGCAATCGGGTCTTCCACATCCAGCAGCGCGGACAGTTCCCGACTCACCTTCTCGCAATCTTCCACGCCGATGCCATCGAAGGCGCGCGTGCCATCATCCGGCAGTGCAGCCGCTACGCTCGGCATCTTGCCGTCCGGCCAGTCGATATACACCCGCAGCGTCGCCTCGGAGTGCGTCGCCGCGTATTCGATATCAACCAGCTCGTATCCCAGACTGGCGAGCAATGGCTCAGCCAATGCGATCAGGCGCTCTCGCACCATGACGTGAACCCCTCCACCCTCGCCTGAGCGGACAAACAAAAAAGGGCCCTATCGGCCCTATTTCCCAAGCAAAAGGCCCCACGCGGGGGCCCATCATGCAGAAAACATCTTCCCACCTGACCCTCCAGGCGGGACGGGGATTCTAGGCGCTTGGGCGCCTGACGTAAACCCCTGCCGGGGCTGGTATTTCATCTTTCCGCCCCCTCTGCAAGGGGGGCGGAAAGTCATGACTGGCCGCTAACGCGGATTCGAATGGAAGGATTCATCCTGCATCTGTGCGAGATCCTGCTCGACACAGGGCGCAGGCTCTGCCATTTCGAGCTGCGTACGGGTCAGGCGGCGCGGACGCAATTGCCACGGCTGCGCCAGCACCGCCGGATCGTCCGCCACGGCCTGGTATTCGATTTCGTCGCCTTTGCGGGTGAGGCGTTCGGTGACTTTCAGGCCCGTGCTGTGCAGCGACCCATCGTCGGTCAGCCAGGTCAGATCATTGAAATTGCGGGTCTCCACTACCAGCGTGTCGCCCTGCCAGCGGCCGGTGGCATCGCCCAGGTACGACTCGCTGTCGTCGCCGCGCTGCACGCCCGCCACCAATGGCACGATGCGAAAGAACGGGCCGGAGACATCCTCGTACAGGAACACGATCTCGCGCGCGGTCTGCACGATCTTGTCCGGCGGACCGATGCGTGGCACACCCGGCGGCTGGCAGCGCAGCACCGGATCTTCCTTCTGCTGGCGCTGGCGCAGGTTTTCGACCCGCGCCAGCAACTCCGGCTTGTAGCGTGGACGATCCGGCGCCTGGCGGACGGCTTCGACCGCTGCCGGCGCGCAGCCGGTCACGCACACGGAGCCATTGGCGCGCTGTTGCGGCTTCAGGAAATCGATGCCGCCACCGTTGTCCCAGTTGCCATTGAGATCCGGATGCCCGTCGGCGAGACGCGGCGTGGTTCGTTCCGCCGCGCACACGGCGGCCGATGCGCTCAACAATGCGCCCGCGAACAGAACGTTGATGTATGACTTCATGGTTGCTCCGCTCCCGGAACTCGTGCGAACTGGATATCGCGCCCATCGGCCAGATGCAGGTGCAGCAGGTAGCCCAGCGTCGCGACCCCACTGCGGGCGGGATGTGCCTGGATGGTCACCGCCTTGCCGCCGGCCTGCAGATCCTGCTTCGACAGCCCTGCCTTACGCATCATCGCGACGGGCAGGGATTCGAATTTGTAGGTCAGCAT
>JANPGU010000185.1:0-3217 GCA_031424095.1 Gammaproteobacteria bacterium | reverse complement strand
TGGGCATCATCATGGGCATGCAGATCGGTGACTGGAACGGCGCAGCCATCAGTCCGACGTTCCCGAAATACCTGAACGTCGACTACGTCCGCGTCTACAAGCGGCAATAGAACTTCTGGTAGAGCGACCGGGGCCTTGCTGATGCAAGGTCCTGGAGTCACCAGTGGCCCGCCGGCAAGCTATCAAGATCTACCCATACGCCGACTGCGTGCGCGTCTACTAGCGGCAGCAAATGAAATCGCAAGGCGCGCAGCAGTTAGCTCTCGACCTCTTCTCACGAACCGCGGGCCCGTTCGTGATCCGTGCTCAGCGGTGGGATCCGCGCGACCTTTGGTTGTGAAGGTTGGCGAGACCTTCGATCCTGCCCAGATCGATGAAACATATCGTTGAGCGCCCCTCTGATCACGCTTGTCGCAAAACGCATGCGCTCCCTAAGGGAAACTCTGAGATTGCAGTGACGCAGCAGACATCTGCTGGTTGATTCGCCGATGCAGTCCTTCGCGCTGTAGAACAAACGTCGTGCGATCCGCTCACCTAGGAACTGCTTCGCAATATTTGCCATGTTTTGTGCTGCTTTCCGCGCAGAACAGTTGCTGTCGCACATCTGCGTCGCAGCGCAAGAGAGACACTTTGCGCGTGCACGCCATGACCAACAACATGCGCGCTAGGTCATCTACGTCGGGATGTTGCGTTATGAAATATTTCTTTCCCCTGGCTCTGCTCACACTCGCTGCCTGTAATTCGTCCACTGACAATCAGACCCAGGGACAGGGAGGGACCGTCCCACCGGGGGCAACACCGCCCGCTGCTGCGCCTGCAACTCCCCCTAATCCAGCCACTCCAGTTACACCTGCAGCTCCGGAAATGCCAGCACCTCAAGTGCCGCCAGTGCCGTCATTTAGTATCAACATCCCTCTAAATACCGATCCGCGTGTAGTCAGCGTGATCGGCGTGCAGCCGTTTCATTCATCAGTGAAGGTGTATTTCGCTCCCGTGCAAGGCGCGAAGGACTACCGTCTCTATGACGTCACTAATCCGCTGGACGCGAAGTACGCCGGGTTGATCCACCTGACGGCAGGCTCTGGATGCTCTGGCGTAGCGGCATACGATCAGCTTCCTGGCGCAAGTTGCTGGACGCGGATGGCCACGTACGCGGACGGCTCGCTCGCCTTCCCGTACCGGGCCACCGAATTCAGCTACCCGAATGGCGCGCAGGGCGGACCCACCGGTTACGACGGCCCGGCCTATTTCATCGACTGGAACGGTGTGGGAGACGGCCAGCCTCACACGCTGGTAGTCGAAGCCGTGGATGCGTTGGGGCCAGTGCCCTTCGCTAATCTGTATCGCGAGACCGACATCAAGGGAATCGCGCCGATGTTTCCGGCCGAACACGCTGCGCACGCGCACGACGGCACGCACATGGTCATGCTTGGCAGCAACAAGGGCGCCACGCAGGATGGGAAGGTATCGACCAACGGGCAGGGGCCGTACACGAACAACCCACGGGTGATTGCGACATCGGCTCAGTTCACCGTGCAGGCGGACCGCAGCCAGACACCGATCCTTGCCGGCGCGACACAGGTATTCCTCGACACCTTCGAAAATTCGGAGGCTGCGTCATTGGTTCAGCAACCCGGTGATTGCGCCAGTTTCACCAATGACCGTGGCGACTGGGGCGGCCGTGAATGGACACTCAACGCTGGCACCGACAAGGCATGGCGGATCATTGCACGGCAGATTGACTGCGACGTGACGATGCCTTTCGTGATGTCCAATCACTTCATGGACGTGCTGGCTGACCGCGATGCGACGATCTACGGCTCGCTGTCGCTGACGCCGGACCGGACCTTCCAGTTGAATGGCGGCATCCTGCACCTGACGCAGGAAGTCGACGACGTGATGTTTGGTGATCGCTGGATGGACTTCAACATCGCGCCGGCCAGCGACCCGCTGGTGCACTGGAATCATCAGGATGCCGCGCTCAACAATTCAAATCGCTGGCTGTTCATGATGAACTTCGGCCCCTACAGCCAGTTCAATGCGCAGCTGCTGATCTCGAATGGTCCGGCCGGAGCACCCAAGACGCCGGGCGCGGCGGTGAACCCGTGGACCGGTGGTGTCGGGGAACTCTATGATCCCCGCACGCTGGCCCCGAATGGCCTCGGCTTCGACAACAAGCGACGCTGGGACTTCTTCCTGTCAGCCACCTGGGCCGCATTGTTCATCGACGGCCGGATGGTGCAGCAGGGACCAATTCCTGCCGACAAGGCAGCGTGGCTCATTGAGCCACTGAAGGTGTACTTCAGTCATTACAGCTACCATTCCGAGGCCGGCTGGAAGTCCATGCTAACGAGCAACCAGGGGTACGGGCCTGGCTTCTGCAACATGCCTTCGCTCGCCTTCCTGTTCAATGATGCGGCAAATGGCCTGAAGGCTGGCGAACAGGTGACTGCCATCACCAACGGCAAGCGAATTTCGGCCAATGGCTATGGGCTGAACAACTGCAAGCAGTCGTACGTCGCTGGGTTTGGCTACCGGAACACGGATGAAAGGCACTGGGACAACATGGGCGCAAGCGTACTGCCTGCGTCCATCACCAAGGCCAATGACTTCAGCTCGCTCGCAGCGATGGTGCAGCCGCCGAAGATTCGCTGAGGCCGGTTCACAGGCGCCCCCCCTGCGCACTGTCCTTTCAGGCCTTGCGCAGGCAGGCGACGAACTGGTCGCCACGGCTTTCGCGGTTCAGTTGCTCGGCCCGCAGCGCGTATTCCGGATTGTCCTTGCCTTCTCGTTCCGACCGCTTCGCGGCCTCCGCGCGCAGCGGTATATCAGCCCGATACAGCTCGCTGCCCCAGAACTGGAAGGAATTCGAATTGTCGCGGACCTGATCGACAACGAACCCATGACCTTCCGCCAGTTGCGACAAGCTGCGGCGGGAATGCAGGTAGAGATGGCGTGGTGCGTCCAGTTGCACCCAGTCTGTGCCGTAATGCTCCCAGGCCCACGAAGAGACCGTGGGTATGGCAATCAGGCACACGCCTCCCGGTGCGAGCAACTGACGCGCGCGCTCCAGCGACTCATGCTGCTGCGGGATGTGCTCGAAGCTGTGGTTGAACAGGATCGCATCGACGGGCCCTTCGCTCGGGTCAATGTCGAGCAGGGTGCGCCGTTCCAGCCGCAGCGGTGTGTCCCGGACTGCAGCCGAATCCATGAAAGG
>JANPGU010000184.1:0-1733 GCA_031424095.1 Gammaproteobacteria bacterium | reverse complement strand
TCGAGTTGTTGAGCGCCGCGTCCTGATGGTTCCAGTGCACCAGCGGGTCACTGGCCGGGGCAATGTTGAAGTCCATCCAGCGGTCACCAAACATCACATCGTCGACCTCCTGTGTCAGGTGCAGGATGCCGCCGTTCAACTGGAACGTCCGGTCCGGCGTCAGCGACACTGAGCCGTAGATCGTGGCATCGCGGTCTGCCAGCACGTCCATGAAGTGGTTGGACATCACGAAGGGCATGGTCACGTCGCAATCGATCTGCCGCGCAATGATCCGCCATGCCTTGTCGGTGCCGGCGTTGAGCGTCCACTCACGGCCGCCCCAGTCGCCACGGTCGTTCGTGTAGCTGGCGCAGTCACCTGGCTGCTGGAGCAACGACGCCGCTTCCGCATTCTCGAAGGTGTCGAGGAATACCTGCGTCGCGCCGGCAAGGATTGGCGTCTGGGTGCGATCCGCTTGAACCGTGAACTGGGCCGAAGCCGCGATCACCCTTGGATTGTTCGTGTACGGCCCCTGACCGTTGGTCGAAACCTTCCCGTCCTGCGTGGCGCCCTTGTTGCTGCCGAGCATGACCATGTTCGTACCGTCGTGCGCGTGCGCGGCGTGCACGTCCGGAAACATCGGGGCGATTCCCTTGATGTCCGTCTCGCGATAAAGATTTGCGAAGGGAACAGGTCCGAGCGCATCCACGGCTTCAACCACCAGCGTGTGGGGCTGGCCGTCACCCACGGCGTTCCAGTCGATGAAGTAGGCCGGGCCATCGTATCCCGTGGGGCCGCCCTGTGCGCCATTCGGATAGCTGAATTCCGTGGCCCGGTAGGGGAACGCGAGGGACCCATCCGCATACGTCATCATGCGCTGCCAGCAGCTTGCCCCTGGCATCTGATCAAATGCCGCTACGCCTGAGCATCCCGAGCCTGCCGTCAGGTGGATCAGGCCGGCGTACTTGACGTCCATTGGATTCGTGACGTCATAAAGGCGGTAGTCCTTCGCCCCCTGGACGGGAGTGAAATACACCTTCACCGATGAATGAAACGACTGGAGGCCGACAATGTTGACGACACGCGGATCCAGATTCGCGGGGACGTCAAAGCTCAATGAAGAATCCGGGTTCGGAGGCGTGGCCGAACTTGCCGATGCCTGCGGGGTCGCAGGTGCTGCGGGAGTTGCAGGCGTCGCCGGCGCTGCAGCAGGCGGTGCTGCCTCCGGTGTGACAGTTTCTCCCTGCTGTTGCGTTCTGTTGTCGTTGAAAAAATTGCAGGCGGCAAGAGCAAGCAGCAGCAGGGGGAGAAATTTCTTCATGACGCTAACATCCCGACGTAGATGATCTAGCGCGAATGTTGTGCGTCGTGGTGCGCACGCGCAAAGTGTCTCAATTGCGCTGCGACTCATAAATGCGACATCAGTTTTTCTGCGGTGAATGCAGCAAAAAGACGATGTAGATTGCGATGCAGTTCCTGGTTGAGCGCTTAGTGCGAAGGTTTCTTCCGCTTCGCACAGCGGTTCACCAGCAGACTTAACATCTGCTGTCGGCAGCGTCAGTGCAAACTCAGGGTTTCACCGAGGATGCACAGCCATCCGCGACGGTGTGCGAGCAGGAGGAGGGATCAACCTTATGTTCCGTCAATCAACGCGCGGGTTGCAGGGACGTGCTTACTGTTGACGCCAGTAGCGCACCCAGTCGACGCGCATTTCACCGGGATACTGCGCGGAGTTCGGCGCCTCGGCCCAGGAG
>JANPGU010000183.1:0-22129 GCA_031424095.1 Gammaproteobacteria bacterium | reverse complement strand
TTGTCGGCAGGTCGCCATTCCATTCCCACATCGGCTCGCCGGTCTTCAGGCGTGCTTCGCTGGTGGTGCGCGCAACCACCGGGAACACGATGTATTTCTTCGTGATCGCGATGTCATGCATGATGCCAACGTAAGGCACCTTGAACCACACCTCGTGCTTGATGCGGCCATCCTTGCCCACGATGTAGGAAACCACGTCGTCGGTGAGGTCGCCCTTGGCCTGGTAGCCATAGGCGATCATCTCGCCCGTCTGCGCATCGATCTTCGGATGCGCGGACATGGTCGTGCCCTTGTACTTGCCGTAGAAATCCCACACGCCTTCGGTTTCCAGCGTGTGCGGGTTGACGGCCCACGGAAGCGAGTCTTCCTTCAGCGTCAGCAGCTTGCCGCCATGCCAGTACATGTGCGTGTTGGCGGCGGAGCGATTGATCTTCTGCACGCTCGGATCATCGGTGTAGTGATTGCGGTACACGCCGAACAGCCGCTTGTGCGCAGCACGTTCCGCCAGCAGCCGCGCCGTCTTCACATAGCGGGAGCGGAAGTTGACATTGCCGTCCTTGAACCAGAAACGACTGATATGCCCGTCGCCGTTGAAGCCGGTGGGCCACTCGTTCTGCGGCGGACGGTACTGGAAATCGCATTGCATGCGATAGAAGTTGCCTTCGATGTCAGTCGGGATCTTGCCCCAGACTTCGCAGTCGTAGATGTCGGCTTCGAATCGCGTCGGGGTATTGAACCCCGTCGACGGAAACATCGGATGACCGCGAAAATCGACCGCCATGACAAACCCCCACTCGGCTGTACTGCGCCGTTGTAGTACTTTAACAGGGCGATACTAATCCGATTCTGGCGGTCAAAGAACACCGCGCGGGGGCTATTCTGAAGTTGAACCGTTCCGGGCGGTTTGCTGCGCTGCTGCTGTGCGCAGCGGCGGCATCCGCATTTGCAGCCGCCCCGACTGCGGTCAGCGAAATCCATCCTGCGCCGGCCTTTGCTGCCAGCGTACTCGCGGCACAGCCCACCGACGGCTGGTTGACCAACGGCGGCAATCTGGCCAATCAGCGCTATTCGCCGCTGACGCAGATCAATGCCGACAATGTTGCGCGGCTGCGAGGCGTCTGGCGCGCGTCGCTGAATTCGGGCCTCTCAGTGCGCGCCGGCAATCAGGCACAGCCCATCGTGCACGAGGGCGTGATCTACATCATGACCGGTGAGAACGACGCGTTTGCCGTCTCAGTGGAAAGCGGTGCCGTCCTGTGGGAATACCGCGCGCAGATCGACGCCAATGTGGCCCGCCCCTGCTGCTCGTGGGTGGGCCGCGGCGTGGGACTGGGGGATGGCAAGGTGTTCGTCGGCCAGCTCGATGCCAGGCTGGTCGCACTGGATCAGCGCACCGGCAAGGTTGTCTGGTCCGTGCAGGCCGAAGATCCCTCCAAGGGTTACGTGATTGCCTCGGCACCGCTGTACTACGACGGTCTGGTGATCACGGGCTTTGCGGGCAGCGACCTTGGCACGCGCGGCCGCATCAAGGCTTATGACGCAAAGACCGGCGCACTGGTGTGGACGTTCTTTACCGTGCCTGGCCCTGGCGAGCGCGGCCACGACAGCTGGCCTGCCAGCAGCGATGTGTGGAAATACGGTGGCGCCGCCATCTGGCAGACGCCGGCCATCGACCCGGAACTGGGACTGATCTATTTCACGACGGCCAATCCGGGCCCGGTGCTGAACGGCGCCATCCGCAAGGGCGACAATCTCTTCTCGGTGTCGATGCTGGCGCTGGATGTGAAGACCGGCAGATACCGCTGGCACTTCCAGCAGGTGCATCACGACATCTGGGATTACGACTCGCCCAATCCCGTAATCCTGTTCGAGGCGCGTTACGGCGGTGCCTTGCGCAAGGCCGTGGCGCAGGCGGCGAAGACAGGCTGGGTCTACATCCTTGATCGCGTCACCGGCAAACCCTTGCTGGGAATACCGGAAAAGGCCGTGATGCAGGAACCACGGCAACACACTTCGCCGACGCAGCCGCATCCGGTGGGCGATGCCATCGTGCCGCAACAGCTGGACATGGCGGTGGAAGGCTACGAGCTCATCAACAACGGCCGCATCTTCACGCCCTTCGCCGACAAGCCGGTGCTGTGGAAGCCGCTGGCCGCCGTGAACTGGCCGCCCAGTTCATACGACCCGGCCACGCACTTCATGTTCATCTGCGCGCAGGATGGCACCTGGGGTGCGATTGGCGGTGATCCGGACTATCCGGTCGAACCGGGCGCACTCTATTCCGGCAGCGTCGTGCAGCGATTCAGCGCGCCGCGGCGCGGCGTGTTCGGCGCCATCGATCTCACCACCAATCGGATCGCGTGGCGGCAGCAGTGGACGGATCAGTGCTACAGCGGTTCGATCAATACCGCGGGCGGCCTGGTATTCGTCGGTCGCAACGACGGACGCCTGACCGCACTCGACAAGCGCAATGGCATGAAGCTGTGGGAATTCCAGACCGATGGCGGGGTGAATGCGCCCGCCTCCACGTTTGAGTACAAGGGCAAGCAGTACGTGGTCGTGCTGGCCGGTGGCACCGCGCTTGCGGGCAGCAAGCGCAGTGATGGACTATGGCTGTTTTCTCTGGATGGAACCCTGCCGTCGATGCCACGTGGTGCGGCGGATCCAGCGGCGGCGCCGCCTGCACGGGCAACTGCTGCCGCCGCGGCACCCGCCGCTGCCTTGCGGACCGATGTCGCGCACGGCAAGGATCTCTACTCCGGCGCCTGTGTGGTCTGCCATGGGCCCGAGGGCAAGGGTGGCACGCATGGCGGCGCACCATTGACGGCAGCGCTGACGCGCGATGCTGTGGTAAACATCGTCGTGGCGGGCCGCAACCAGATGCCGGCGTTCGGCAGCGCTCTGTCGCTGCAGGATCGCGAAGATCTGGCCGCCTACGTGCTGCAACTCGCTGCGCTGTCGCGCTGACAGGGAGACTGCGATGAAACTCGTGCTGCCACCCGGAATGTCCGCAACGACGTTCGAGCGCGCACTCGCCGCGCTGGTGCGCGTGGTGGGCAAGGAATGGGTGCTCGCCACCGACGAAGACCGCGACACCTACATTGATCCCTATGCCGCAGGCACTGGCGCGGCACATGCGCCTTCCGCTGCGGTGGCGCCAGCCAGCGTCGAAGAACTGCAGGCCGTGCTGCGCGTGGCCAATGAATACCGGCTGCCGCTGTGGCCCATCTCGCGCGGCAAGAACCTCGGCTATGGCGGCGCCTCGCCGCGGATGCCCGGCACGATGGTGCTCGACCTGGGGCGTCTCAACCGCATCCTGGAAGTCGACGAACGTCTGGGTTATTGCGTGGTGGAGCCCGGCGTGGGCTTCTTTGAACTGCATGAATATCTCACCGCCAACAAGATCGCGATGGAAGTGGGCATACCCGGCAATGGCTGGGGCAGCGTGGTGGGCAATGCGCTGGAGCGCGGCTTCAGCTTTCGCGGCGATCACAGCAACAACATCTGCGGCCTCGAAGTGGTGCTGCCCAGTGGTGAACTGCTGCGCACCGGCATGGGCGCCATGCCCGGCAACACCACCTGGGCCGCTGCGCGCCACGGATTCGGTCCCTCCTGGGACCAGGCCTTCGTGCAGTCGAATTTCGGCGTGATCACCAAGATGGGTCTGTGGCTGCATCCCACCCCTGAGCAGGTGATCACCGTGCGCGTGGCACTGGACCAGCCCGATGACATCGGCTGGTACATGGATGCCATGGCGCCACTGCGCCTGCGCGGCGTGGTCGACGGCAATGTGTCGATCAGCACTTTCATGATGACGGTGATCGACAGCACGCAACGCGCCGACTGGTATCAGGGCCGCGACTCGCTGCCCGACGAGGTGATCGCGCGCATCCGGGGACAGCGCGGCCTGGGCTGGTGGAATGGCAGCGTGCGCATCGCAGGCTATGCAGATGTGAATGAAGCCAACCTGAAGCTGGTGCAGGCGGCGCTGCAACCGCATCTTGCGCAGGCATTGCCGGTGACGCGTGCCATGAGCGCGCAGCAACCCGCGCGCGGACCATCCGTGAATGCGCTCAAGGTGGCCAACTGGTATGGCGGCCGCGGTGGCCACGTGAGCTTTTCGCCCGTGGTGCCGGCGATCGGCGCTGCCGTGCGCGACCAGTACAGACGAACGCGGGCACGCTATGTCGAGCACGGCATTGACTATGCCTCGACCTGGTACCTCAACGGCCGCACCGTCACCAACATCAATCTCATCCTCACCAACATGAACGATGCGGAGCTCACCGGCCGGGCCGACCAGCTGTTCCATTCGCTGGTGAAGGATGCGGCGGCCAATGGCTTCGGCGAGTACCGCACCCACCTCTCATACATGGATGCAGTGGCCGACACGTTCTCGTTCAACCAGCACGCGCTGCGGCGTTTCAATGAACAGGTGAAAGACGCCATCGATCCCAACGGCATCCTGGCACCGGGACGCAATGGCATCTGGCCGAAAGCGTGGCGCAAACAGCGGGGTGAAGTCTGATGGCTGCGGTAAATCTGCGGGCATGCGTGGGCGCAATGCTCCTGGGTGCGCTGTCGCTGCCGGTGTTTTCTGCGGAGGTGCCGGCCGATGGCAAGGCCGTGTTCACGCGCCGCTGCGGCATCTGTCATCTCACCGATGGCGGCGGCACCTGGATGCTCGAGCGGCGCCTGGGCAAAGCGCAGTCATTGCTGGAACTGCGCACCGACCTTGCGCCTGACTACGTGAAATTCGTGGCGCGCAAGGGCCTGAACGGCATGCCACGCTTCACGCGCGTCGAACTGCCGGACAGTGATCTTGCGGCCGTTGCGGCCTACCTCACCCGTCCGGGGCCGCGGCCGTGAACCGCCGCCAGTTGTTGCTGCGTGGTGTGTTGGTGGCAGCGCTCGCGCCTGCTGCGCACAGGGGTGGCGCGGGGAATGAGGCGGCCCCGGCACTGGCCGTGGTGCAGGACCCGGCTTATCGACGCTCGCGTGAATTTGCATCCCTGCTGGTGGAACGCGGCGCGCGACGGTTCACACCAGACCTGGACATGCTGGCACTGTGGCACGGCGAACTGTCCGCCTTGCGCCGCAGCGAAGGCGGTTTGCGCCTTGCGGGCCTGACGACATGGAGCGATTTTCTCGTGCTGCGTGACTGCGCAGGCAAGGCGGGGCTTGCGCCCCTTTCGATCATGGACCCTGACGCGGGTGCCGCCCGACCAGCGCGCGCCACCCTGCATGCCTGGCTGCTGGGCACCGTGGCCCAGCGTTCCTAACGGGGCTTGGCCGCCAGCCGCTGCACGATGTACTCGGAAACATCGCGGATCTGCGTCGGCGTGTAGATGCCGGTAAAGGTAGGCATGTTGTTGCGCCCGGTGGTGGTGATCAGACGGATGTGATCCGCAGTGAGTCCGCCCAGCAGCGTGGGTCCGCCCCCATGCCCTCCTGCACCACTTTCGCCATGGCAGGCCAGGCATGCATTGCGATAGATCGCTTCACCAGCCGGCAGATCGGTTGCCGTGGTCAAGGCCGCGACGCTCGTGACCTGTGTCGCACCACCGCGTCCACCACCGCCAGTATCCGCCAGCGTCGGCACGATGGGACCAATCTTGCCATCCAGCGAGAACATCCAGATGCCGTCACCACGTTTGCCATTGCCGAAGGATCCTCCGCCCGCATGCACCACCACATACTGCTTGCCACGATGTTCGAAGGTGGTGACCGTGGTATTCACGCCGGCATCGGTCATGAACTCCCACAGCTTCGCGCCATTGCGCTTGTCGAGCGCGGTCAGGCGCCCGTCGGCACGACCGACGAACAGCAGGCCGCCGGCGGTCACGACGGAACCGCTGTAGCAGATCTCCCGCCATTGCTGTCGCCAGGCAAGGCGGTTGGTGCGCACGTCCAGCGCGGCAAATACGCCGCCGTCATCCACCTGCGCCTGCGTGAAGCTGCCACCCATGTAGACCTTGTTCGGGCCAGGCGTTTCCAGCGGCAGTCGCACGGAAAAATCGCTGATGCGATCGGAGGCGCAGACATACAGCAGCTGCGACTCGGGATCGTAGGAACTGGGCGGCCAGTTCGCGCCGCCCATGGTGCCTGGCTTCATCGAGATCGGCACATTCCAGAATGGCGTGAAGATGCGGCCGTTGTTCGGGATCTCACCCGTACCCGGTGCGAGCGTGGCACCCTCCGGCACGATGTCGATCTGCTGCGGCACGATGGCATCGCCCACCGGAAAAGGCTGCGTCGCTGCGGTTTTCTGCCGCGGCTCCTGTGGCACGGCGCGCTCTTCTATGCCAAGCAGCGGCTTGCCCGTGGCGCGATCGAGGATGTAGGCCCAGCCTGTCTTGCCCACCTGCACCAGCGCCTTGCGCATGGCACCACCATAGGGCGCATTGAACAGGATCACGGGATTGGGCGAGTCGTAATCCCAGATGTCGTGGTGCACCTGCTGGAAATGCCAGCGGTACTTGCCGGTCGCAGCCTCGATGGCCACGATCGAATTGGCGTAGAGATTGTCGCCCTCCCGCACGCTGCCATTGAGATCGGGGCCAGGATTGGCGGTGGAGAAGTAGATCAGCCCGAGCTCAGGATCCACAGCCGGCGTCTGCCAGATGTTGGCGCCGCCGCGCGTCCATGCATCGGAATCCTTCGGCCAGGATTCGTGGCCTGGCTCACCGGGAGCGGGTACGGTGTAGAAGGTCCATACCAGCGCACCGGTCTTCGCATCGAAGGCCTTGATGCGGCCGCGTGTGCCCATCTCACCACCGTTGAACCCGATGATGACCTTGCCGTCGAAATACAGCGGGGCGGCGGTAATGGCAAACCCATCCTGCCAGCGCTCGCCCTGCACCTGCCACAACTGCTGACCAGTGCGCTGATCCAGCGCCGTCAAGCGTCCATCGGCGAGACCGGTGAATACCTTGCCTTCACCCAGCGCCACACCACGGCTGGCGCGACCGATCGGGCTGCCCGCGCGCAGATCCGGATTCCCTTTGTAGGTCCAGAGAATGACGCCGGTCTCGACGTTCATCGCGAAGACATCATTGGCACCGTTGACCACATAGAGCACGCCCTCGTACGCGAGGATCTGTGCCTGCCCGGCATGGCCCGGCGTGGTGCCCGACCCCATGGCGGTGCGCCACAGGGCACGCAGCTGGCCGACGTTGTCGCGATTGATCAGCGACAGGGGTGAATAGCGCTGGTTGTAGAGCGAGCCACCATTGGTGATCCAGTTCTGGGTCGGCGGCGCGAGCAGTTGCTGCGCGGTGAACGCCGGCGCCGGACGGATGGCACCCGCGGCAGTCTCCGCTGCGGATGCACCGCCAGCGTGCAGGGATGCCAGCACCACACCCACAACACCCAGTGCCACGCGCAATCCGGCTCGGTACATGCATCCCCCTGAATCGACGCGCTTCTGGTACGCACCCGTTTTGCCGCATTATGCGCGCTGCTGCTGCAGATGAAACGCCTGGAGTGCCCATGCTCTCAAGACTCGATCATTTTCTGGTCATGACCCACGACGTCGACGCGACCCGCGATTTCTACCGCGATGTACTAGCCTTCCAGGAAGGGTTCCGGCCCGACCTCGGTTTTCTTGGTCATTGGTTGTATCTCGGCGAGATCGCGGCCATCCACATCGCGGACTGGGACAGCTACACCGCACACAGCAATAAGCTCCGCATTCCGGTGACGGTGCCGGCGCCAGGAACAGGCCCGCTGGATCATGTGGCGTTCAATGGCCCGATGGGTGGGTATGAATCCTTCCTCGCGCGGCTGCAGCAGCGCGGACTTGCCTTCCATCCGCATGATTCATTGTCGATCGGCCTGCGGCAGATCTTCCTGACCGACCCGAACGGGTTGAAACTCGAACTCAACTTCTGGGCGAATCGATAGCACCACGCCAGCCGCCGCAAGGCAGCGAGCGGCGGCCTTGACATGAACGATTACGCGTGTAATCTTTCGTACAGATTACGTCTGTAATCACAGCGGAGCTTTGGGGCCATGGCAGACCCGGTCGCTATCTCGGAAGCCGAAGCGCATGTGATGCAGGTGCTGTGGCAACACAGTCCGCGCGATGCCGATGAAGTCTTCGGCGCCCTGCCCGACTGCGTCGACTGGCAGGCAGCCACCGTCAAGACCCTGCTGAACCGCCTGCTGAAGAAAGGCGCTGTTCGCGCCCACAAGCTGGGACGCCGCTACTTTTACGCGCCCGTGCTGAAACGTGACCAATGGCTGCTGCAGGAAAGCAGCGCCCTGCTTCAGCGGCTCTTCAATGGTCGGGTGGCGCCGCTGGTGGCGCATTTCAGCCAGCACCGCAGACTGTCCAGCGGTGACATCCGTGATCTGCGGAAACTGCTGGCGGCGATGGGCCGCGGCGGCTGATTGCAGCCGCGCAACCTGGACTGCCGCGCGGGAACTCAGGTTCCCTGACGCCCCTGCTTTTCAATCAGCTCATGCAGCACGGCAGCAACTTCAGGATGCTTCTCCGGGCCGGATGCACCAGGTCGCGCGGCAGTGCCGGTACGGCCCTCGGCAATATCCAGCGCCGTGGAGCCGCTGCGGTCCTTGGCATTCAGATTCGCGCCACGCTCGGCCATGAACCGGACCAGGTCTTTCAGGTCGAGCCGCGCTGCGGCATGCAGGGCCGTCTGGCCGTTGTTGTTGACCGCATTGATGTTGGCGCCGGCATCCACCAGCAGCCTTGCGGTTTCGATGCACTGCTTCTCGTTGCGGAAGCGGCCGCGCGTGTCGGTGATCGCCCAATTCATGCCGGCAACCGCGAGCAGCGGCGTCACGGCGAGGCTGTTCTGCAGATCAACCTTTGCGCCACGCGCCAGCAGCAGCTTCGTGGCGGGCACATCGCAGGCCTTGGCGGCACGCAGCAACGGCGTTGAACCCACGGTCAGCAGCGCATCGCCGCCGCGATCAGGTCCGAGGAGCCGGTACGGCGGGAACAGCTTGAGCTGCATGTCGATGTTGGCGCCTCGATCCAGCAGCAGCGTCGCGATTTCCAGCGGCGTGGCCACATCCGCGGAAGGTCGATCGGGCCGCCCGCCGCGCGGCACCGTGTTGTAGTCGATCGCCGAGTACAGCGGCGCCCGACCCCATTCGTCCCAGCGGTTCACATCCGCGCCGCCTTCGATCAGCACCCTGGCGGTATCGAAGCGCGCATTGATGAGCGCCATTACCAGCGGCGTAATGTTGTCCGGGTTGGCCAGATTGACGTCCGCACCACCCTTCACCAGTTCCTGGGCGCAGGCGGCGCAGCCTTCACGAGCTGCCAGCAGCAATGCCGTAAAGCCGCCGGGTGGTCGATTCTGCCGGCGCGGTTCCGCAGTGGTGCCGCGCTCCCATTCACGCAGTGCAGACACCATGTCCGGCTTCGCCCCGGACTTCAGCAACAGCCGCACCATTTCCGGATTGCCCTGCGCCGCGGCCCACATCAGCGCGGTCTGGCCGCGCCAGGATTCGACGGCATTCACCTTTGCGCGGGCCTTGATCAGCACCTTGGCGGCGTCGACCTTGCCGGTACGGGCTACCGTCATCAGCGCGGTCTCGCCCTCGTCATTGGCAGACTCGACACTGGCGCCGGCCTTCAGCAGCACCTCGAGCAGTGCCGCGTCGCCTCGGATGGCGGCCTCCTGCAGCGGCGTGGAACCGTAGTCATTGCGGGCATTGGCATCTGCGCCGGCCTTCAGCAGGCGTCTGGCGAGCTGCAGCTCGCCGTGATGTGCAGCCCAGTGCAGCGCCGTCGTGCCATCGGAGGCCTTTGCCGCAGCGACATCCGCACCCGCATCGATGAGTCTCAGCGCAGCGGGGGCATCATCATCGCGAACCGCATCCAGCAGGGTCTGTGCCTGCGCGAACGCCGGCAGCAGCGACAACAGCAGCGTATAGCGGAATTTCACAGCTTCAGACTTCCGTGAATTTCATCGTGCTGTCACCCAGAGTTTCCATTGGCACACCGATGCGATCGAGGATGGTCAGGTGCATGTTGGCGATGGGAGTCTTGTCCGGGTAGCGCAGGTGGCGATTGCCCTTGAGCTTGCCGGCGCCGCCGCCCACGATGGCCATCGGCAGCGGGAAGTGATTGTGGGCATTGCTGTCGCTCATGTTGCTGCCGAACACGAGGATGGAATTGTCGAGCATGTTGCCCTCGCCATCCGGCAGCGCCTTCAGCTTGGCCGCGAACTTTGCGAACTCACCCGTGTTGAAGGCCTGCACCTTGGCCAGGTTGGCAAGCTTGGCCGCGTTGTTCGCATGATGCGACAGCGGGTGGAAGGCATCGGCGATGCCGATGAAATTGTAGGGCTGGTTGCTAACCTCGGCGGCCATCATGAAGCTCACCACGCGGGTCAGATTCGCCTGATAGGCCAGCGCCACCAGGTCGAACATGATGCGGATGTGCTCGTCGAAACGCGACGGAATTCCCGCCGGCGCGTCCGGCAGCTGCACCTTGGACAGATCGCGGCCCTCGAGCTGCTGCACGCGCCGCTCGAGCTCACGTACGGTGGTAAGGTAGTCATCGAGCGCCGCCTGGTCACGCAGGCCGAGGCTGCGCCGCAGATCGCCCGCCTCGCGTGAAACCAGATCGAGGATGCTGCGGCTCTCGCGCCCCAGCTGCACGCGCTCGTCGGCGGTATCACCGGCTCCGAACAGCTGCTGGAACAGCTTGCGCGGGTTGTGCTCCATGGGCAGCGGCGTGGCCGGATCGCGGAACGAAATGGTCTTGCCGTAGCTGCAGCCGTAGTTGCGGTCGCAGGAACCTTCACCACCGCGCTCTTCGGTACCCACTTCAAGGGACGGCAGCGGTGTGTCCTGGCCAATATGCTTGGCCGCAATCTGGTCCACGGTGATGCCGCCATAGGGATCATGGCTGATCCGCGGCGGCACGCAGGAAAGCCAGGTTCCCGGCGTGATCGCATGCACCGGCGCCGCGATCGCCGACTTGTTCTCCATGCCGCTGATGACAGTGAGCTGATTCTGGAAGGGCTGCAGCGGCGCAATGATCTGCGGCAGGTCGAAGTCGGCACCGTCCTTCTGCGGGGTCCACTGGTTCATCACTGCGCCATGCGGGAAATACACGAAGGCCATGCGCACCTTGCGGGCGGCGGCCGTCTGCGCGAGGGCCGTCGATGCCGGAATCATGGCGTCGAGCAGCGGCAATGCCACCGAGTAGCCAGCACCTTTCAGCACGGTGCGACGAGTCAGGTGTTTCTTGGTGATGAACATGATCTTTACCTCGCGCTGGCCGTGACGGCCGCCGCTTTTTCAGCCGGCAACTTGTCGTACTGGAATGCCGGACTGGCAACAATTCCGAGCACCAGCGCCGAGAACCGGTAATCCTGGGTGCCCGCGTCGCGCACCAGTTTGCGCAGCAGCGGCATGTCGTAGTACTGCACCGAACGCCCCAGCGCATACACCAGCAGATTCTCTGCCAGGGTATGTACGAAGAGATCCGGGCGGCTGACAAGGTAGTCGCGCAGTGCCGCCACGCCGTTGACTGCGGTGCCATCGGCCAGCTTGCCGCTGGCATCAATGCGCTGGCCGGCGTCGATATCCTTCAGGCGCCACTGCCCGACGGCGTTGTAGTTCTCGAGCGCGCTGCCCACCGGGTCGATTACGTCATGACAGGCGGCGCAGCCTTTGGTGGCACGGTGGTGCTCCAGACGCGCACGCACCGTCAGCTGCTCGCCACCTTCCTGGCTCTCCGGGAACTGCTCGACACCCGGCGGGGGAGCGGACGGCGGCGTGCCCATCAGGTGCTCGAGCACCCAGGCGCCGCGCACCACCGGCGAGGTGCGATTGGCATACGACGTGGCCATCAGGATCGCGCCCTTGCCGAGCAGGCCGCGACGATAGTCCTGGGTCATTGCCACTTTGCGGTACTCGCCGCCGCGCACACCGGCAACGCCATAGTGAATCGCAAGCCGCTCGTTGAGGAAGGTCCAGTCCGCAGTCATCAATTCGTTGACGTTTCTGTCAGCGCCCAGCACGCTCCACGCGAACTGGTCGAGTTCTTCCTTGAAGGCGGGTATCAGGTCGGCGGTGAAATCCGGGAACAGCAGCGTGTCCGTGTTGACCAGGTCCAGGCCATCGACATTCAACCAGCGCTCGGTAAACTCACGCACCATGGTGCGCGAACGCGGATCGCGCAGCATGCGGCGCACCTCGGATTCCAGCACCGCCGGATCCTTCAGGCGGCCGGCGGCAGCAGCGTCGATCAGCTGATCGTCAGGCGGCGCACTCCACAGGAAGAACGACAGGCGCGAAGCCAGATCCAGATCCTGGATGCGATACATCTCGCCAGGCTTCGTACCTGCGGGTGGTGTGTGCGCGCGATACAGGAAGCGCGGGCTCGAGAGAACCGCGAGCACTCCCTTCTGGATGCCATCGTCGAAAGTGCCGGTCTTGCGACCTTCGGTGTAAAAGCCCATGGCGCCGGCAATGTCGGCATCATTCACCGGCCGGCGGAAGGCACGCTTGGCCAGCGTGGCGATGATCCGCTTCGCGCAGGCAGCTTCTTCCGCTTCAGTGGCTGGCCGGCACACGAACAGCTTGCGCCGGCTCGGCGTGTCACTGATACCCCCCTTGCTGAAAGGTCCCTTGATCTCGACATTCGCAATCCGCGGACCGTCGGAATAAGCAGCACCGCTCTGTATCTGCGTCATGCCGAGGACGGGGTTGAAGGCATTGAACACGTCAAGATGCTCGGCCGCAGTCTTCTGCTTGAACGTGATGCCGATGCGATGCGTGCCGGCCTGCGCCTTGAAGCGGATGTTGCGGAACCGGCCGTCGATCTCGCCAACGCCCATGGCCTGCTTCACATCGATGGCGCGCAGGTCATCGTCGCCGCCCAGTGGCGCCTGGAAGACGCGATCCCCGTCGACGGTGACGATCAATGTGTACGCATCGGCCACGCCCCAGACGTAGCCGCCTCCGACCAGACCGCTGACGGTGGTCTCGTACTCACCATCCACCGGGAAGTAATGATCGATGTACAGACCGCCGCGCGTGCCCAATGGCAGGCCGTCGTGATTCAGATACTGCTGTGCCGCGAGAGTGCCGGGGTAGACCCGGCCAGTGAGTCGTGCCCGCGGGTTGCCCACCGCCTCAATGCTCACCTGGCGGGCTGCGGCCAGATACTGCTCCAGGAACGACGGCGTGATCTTCAGCACCTCGGCCACATTGTCGAAGCCGCTGCTCAGGTCATCACGCGGCAGCAGCGATTCGGCATCGACATCGAGGTCGAGCAGCTCGTGGATGGCATTGCGGTACTCACGGCGATTCAGCCGATGTAGCACAACCGAGCCGGGATTAACATTGGTGGCAGCCACACGGTCCATGGCGGCTTCCATCGAATGCATGAAGGCCCTGCGATCGGCAGCCGAAGGCTGCGGATCGCTGGAGGGCGGCATCAGCGCACCGCGCAGTTTGCGCACCGCCTCTTCCCAGACCTCCCCATCGGTGGCGAGATTGGCGCGGTCGAGCACGTCCAGTGCGACGCCGCCAGCCCAGTCGGTGGAGTTGTGGCAGTTGCTGCAGTACTTGTCGACGAAGGCCCAGTCCTTGTCGGCCATGGCCACATGACCGCCTGGCGCATCGGCAGCGCCAGCTCCGAGCGCAGCGCCCAGCAGCAAGGCCGCGATGCCCGGCATGAGGTACCGGCAGCTCACTGTGCCGGCCTCGGTGATGCAACCGGCCTTGGCGCGGCTGCAGGTGGTGGCGCAGCAGCCAGTCCACCCATGGGATTCGCCTGGTACCAGGCAGAGTCGTACGAAAGTCTCAGGAACTGCGCCGGATCGCCGAAATGCGCGTCGAAATCCCGCGTTGGCTTGCTGGCAACGAATTCGTTGAACGTGCCGCCCTTGCGGTAATGGTCACTCATGCGCGTCAACACCGCTGTACTCATTTCCTGTTGCTGCTGCAGCACCGGCAGCGCCGACACCGCACCGGTGCCGGGGACGAGTCGCGTCTTGCCATCGCACAACGCCCCGATGCTGCGCAGTGCGGCGATGAATCCGCCGAGATAGCCATTGCTGGCGGTATCGACCAGGGGATAGCGCCCCGGTGCCAGCAGATCACCCATGACGATCACGTTTTCTTCGGAGAAGCGCACGTAGATGTCGCCATCGGTATGCGCCGGGTCCACGTGTGCGTATTGCACCTTCGTGCCGCCGAAATCCAGGGTCTGTACATCGTAGACGAAAGTTCGATTGGGCAGCGCGGCGGCCGGCTGCGGCTTGTACACCGCTTTCTCCCAGCGGGAATTGATCTCAGTGGAAAGCCACAGCTTCGTATTCTCATGGGCGATCACATCGACGCCCTGTTTGCGCGCCGCGGCGTTGAACCCGGACTGCGCCAGATGCCAGTGCGTGTTGAATACCGCGCGCAGCTTCTGTCCTGGATAGTGCTTCGCCAGCAACGCCTGCAAGCCTCTCGCATCGGCAGCGGCGCCGCCATCCACCAGCAGCAACTCGTTGCCCGCGCTGGCCACGACGATATTGGCCGCTCCGCCCTGCACCAGCGACAGCCGGCCGGCCAACGGCACCAGTGTCAACGGCGTAGCCGCAGCAGCCCGGGCCGCATAGGTCGAGGCAACAGCCATTGAACCTGCAGCAGCCAGACCCAATCCCAGAAACCGACGACGATCACCCATCAAATCCATCCCCCGAACCGAAGCCTTGTCCCGCGGGCAAACCGGCAACTGTGCGTCGCAGCATACGCGAGCCACCCATGCCGATATAGACCGCTGATTTTACGGAAAGTTGTGCCGTTTCGGGCGCATGCAAACCCGGGCGCCTTCGATTGGCCCATCCAACGACTCGAGCGGCAGTTTTCAGCGCCTTCACCAGCGGGCGTGCCCGCTCGACGGCCAGCCTCGACGCCTTCCCCTGCGGCGGCGCATTATGTTCGCCGGTCGTCAAATTCCTTAGGGAGGAATCATGTCCCACACCCGTCTCGCTCTTGCCGGCAGCTGCGCCGTGCTGATCGCAATCACCGCCTGCGCCAGGAAAGAAGAACCTGCCGTCGCCGCTGCACCGTCCACGGCCCTTGAAGGTCAGGTCGACATCGTTGCCTGGCCCGGCTATATCGAAAGCGGCGCCACCGACAAGGCTTATGACTGGGTAACCGCCTTCGAGAAGGACACCGGCTGCAAGGTCAATGTGAAGACCGCCGGCACCTCGGACGAGATGGTTTCGTTGATGACACAGGGCGGCTACGACCTGGTCACGGCCTCCGGCGATGCATCGCTGCGCCTGATCCGCGGCGGTACCGTGCAGCCGGTGGACATCGCCCGCGTTGCCGCGTATTCCAGTCTCGATCCGCGCCTGCAGGAAGCGCCCTGGCATTACGTGGATGGCAAGCACTATGGCGTCCCCTATCAGTGGGGGCCCAACGTGCTGATGTACAACACCAAGGTCTTCAAGTCGGCGCCAAGATCCTGGGCCGTGGTGTTCGAACCGCAGAAGCTGCCCGACGGCAAGCAGAGCAAGGGCCGCGTGCAGGCCTATGACGGCCCGATCTACATCGCCGATGCTGCGTTGTATCTGATGGCCACGAAGAAGGATCTGGGCATCACCAATCCCTACGAACTGAACGAAGCCCAGTACAACGCGTCGCTGGACCTGCTGCGCAAGCAGCACCCGCTGGTGCAGCGCTACTGGCATGACGCCAACGTGCAGGTGCAGGACTTCACCAACGAAGGGGTGGTGCTGTCCGGCTCGTGGCCGTTCCAGGTGAACACGCTGGTGGCCAACAAGCAGCCGATCGCAAGCACGGTGCCGGAAGAAGGCGCCACCGGCTGGGCCGACACCACCATGCTGCATTCGAAGGCCGCACATCCGAACTGCGCCTACAAGTGGATGGACTGGTCCATCACACCCAAGGTGCAGGGCGATGTCTCGGCATGGTTCGGGTCCGTACCCGTCGTGCCCGCCGCCTGCAGTGCCAGCGAGTTGCTCGGCGCCGAAGGCTGCAAGACCAATGGCAATGAGAACTTCGACAAGATCTGGTTCTGGCGCACGCCGGAAGCGGGCAAGGACGGCAAGTTCATCCCCTATAGCCGCTGGGCCACCGACTATGTGGCAATCATGGGTGGTCGTTGACGAGCCCATGGCAGATGCGATTGAGTTTCGCGGCGTAACGCGCGCCTACGGCGCGTTACACGCAGTCGATGATCTGAGTTTGCAGGTCCGGGCGGGAGAGTTCTTCTCCCTGCTCGGACCTTCCGGATCCGGCAAGACCACCTGCCTGCGCCTGATCGCAGGCTTCGAGCACCCGACTGCAGGCGCCGTACTGCTTGATGGCCAGGATGTATCCCGCATCCCGTCGTATGAGCGCAACGTCAACACGGTGTTTCAGGACTACGCGCTGTTTCCGCATCTGTCGGTGCTGGAAAACATTGCGTACGGACCGAAGGTGCGCGGCATTGCCGCCGCAACGCGCAATGCGAAGGCGCGCGGGATGCTGGACCTGGTGCAGCTGGGTGCACTGGCCGAACGCCGGCCGGCCCAGCTGTCGGGCGGACAGCGGCAGCGCGTGGCGCTGGCCCGCGCGCTGATCAACGAACCGCAGGTGCTGCTGCTGGACGAGCCGCTGGGTGCGCTGGATCTGAAGTTGCGCGAAGAGATGCAGGTGGAACTGAAGACGCTGCAGCGGCGACTTGGCATCACCTTCGTATATGTGACACATGACCAGGGGGAAGCCCTGTCGATGTCGGACCGGGTAGCCGTGTTCAATGCCGGCAGGATCGAACAACTGTCGACGCCGCAGGATCTCTACACACAACCCCGCACTGCTTTCGTCGCGCGCTTCGTGGGCGGCGCCAACGTGATTGCTGCGGATCTGGCGGCCACCTTGTTCGGGGAGCGTCGCGCCTTTGCGGTGCGTGCGGAAGACATCGTCCTGTCTGCGGTGGAATCGCCGCCGCCTGCTGACCATCTCAGCGTGGATGCCGAGATCATCGATGTGCAGTATCACGGCGCCAACAGCCGCTGGCAGCTGCGACTGCCGGATGGATCGATGCTGGCCGCAACCCGGCCGGCTGCCGAGACCGGATTGCCGCAGGCGACCGGCAGCCGCGCCCGACTGAGCTGGCGCCGCGCGGCCGCGGTGCCGCTGGCAAGCTGATGCCGGCCATCGCAGCCACCGCAGGCTTCAGTCGCAGCGTGGCGCGCTTGCTCTACGGGCATCGCGGCTTTTACCTGGCACTGCTGCTGGTTCCGCCGCTGCTGTGGTTCGGCACGGTGTACCTGGGCTCGCTGCTGGTGCTGCTGACGCAGAGCTTTTATGCCATCGACGAATTCACGGCAACCATCGTGCGCGAGCCTACGCTCAGGACCTATGCGCAGCTGTTCACGCCCTCGAGCCTGGACATCGTGGCACGCACGCTGGGCATGGCCATCGCTGTCACCATCGGTGCAGCGCTGCTTGCCTTCCCGATTGCCTATTACGTGGTGCGGTACACCTCGGGACGCATGCGCGCCTTCTTCTACGTGGCCGTCATGATGCCGATGTGGATGAGCTATCTGGTGAAGGTCTATGCGTGGCGACTGATTCTCGCCAAGTCCGGCATCGCCAGCTGGTTCTTCAGCACGCTGGGGTTGTCGCCACTGCTTGATGCCCTGCTCGAGACTCCCGCCATCGGCGGTCCTTCGCTCTCGTCCTCCTATATCGGCATGTTTATCGTGTTCGTCTACATGTGGCTGCCATACATGATCCTGCCGCTGGCCGCCGCACTGGAACGCGTGCCGACCTCATTGCTGCAGGCTTCCGCGGACCTTGGGGCAAGGCCGGGCCAGACGCTGCGCACCGTGATCCTGCCGCTGGTGCTGCCTGGTCTTGCCGCCGGCTCCATCTTCACGTTCTCGCTCACGCTGGGCGATTACATCATCCCGAGCGTAGTCGGAGCACCCGGCTATTTCATCGGCATGATGGTCTACCAGAGCCAGGGCGTTGCCGGGAACATGCCGCTGGCCGCCGCGTTTTCCGTGGTGCCGATCCTGCTGATCGCGATCTACCTGACGCTGGCGCGACGCATGGGTGCCTTCGATGCGCTCTGACGCCCCACGAGGCGGATTCACCCGGATCGCGGCCTGGCTGGGTCTTGGATTTCTGCACTTCCCCGTGCTGATTACCATTCTCTACGCCTTCACGACGGAGGACCGCAGCTACCAGTTCCCGCCGCCGGGTCTGACGCTGCACTGGTTCGATGTTGCCTTTGCACGCAGCGACATCTGGATGGCGCTGTGGCTTTCGATCAAGGTCGCCGTGTGCGCAACGACTGTTGCGCTGGTGCTCGGGACACTGGCGGCCATGGCGCTGGCAAAGAGCCGCTTTCGCGGTCGCGATGCCATCACGCTGCTGTTCGTGTTGCCCATCGCCCTGCCCGGCATCGTCACCGGCATTGCGCTGCTCTCGGCAATCAAGCTGGCGCATCTGTCGCCATCGTTCTGGACCATTGCCGTGGGCCATGCCACGTTCTGCCTGGTGATCGTGCATAACAACGTCGTCGCACGGCTGCGCCGCATGCCCGGCAACCTGATCGAAGCTTCGATGGACCTGGGCGCAGATGGCTGGCAGACCTTCCGCTATGTGGTGCTGCCGCAGATCGCCACCGCACTGCTGGCTGGCGGCATGCTGGCATTTGCCCTTTCGTTCGACGAGATCATCGTCACGCTGTTCACCGCCGGGCGCGAACAGACGCTGCCCATCTGGTTCTTCAATGAGCTCTTCCGTCCGCGCGACCGACCGGTCACCAACGTGGTGGCCGTCGTGGTCATCGCGCTCACCTTCCTGCCCATCCTGATCGCCTACCGGCTGACACGTCCGGCAGACGATTCCACCTGACGCATTCGAGGATCGCATCATGCAGACGAAGCTGCTCATCAATGGCAAACTGGTCGCAGGCAAGGGCGAGGCGCTGCGCGTGCTGGATCCCGCCAGCGGCAAGACACTGGTCAGTGTTGCAGAGGCATCTGCTACCCAGGTGAAAGCCGCGGTAACCGCCGCAAAGGGCGCCTTCGCTTCCTGGTCCGCGACTGCGCCGAAGGATCGCGCCACGCTGCTGCTGAAACTGGCCGACCGAATCGAGGCCGATGGTGAACCCATTGCGCAGCTGGAATCGCAGAACTGCGGCAAACCGCTGGCAGCCGCGCTGGGTGATGAAATCCCCGCCATTGCCGATGTCTTCCGCTTCTTCGCCGGGGCCGCCCGCACGATGCATGGCTCGGCCGCGGGTGAATACCTGCCGGGTTTCACCAGCATGATCCGGCGTGATCCCATTGGCGTGGTGGCTTCCATCGCACCCTGGAACTACCCGCTTATGATGGCAGCGTGGAAGCTGGGGCCCGCCCTTGCCGCTGGCAATACAGCCGTACTCAAGCCATCCGAGCAGACGCCGCTTACCGCGCTATATCTGGCTCCGGTGTTCGCCGAACTGTTTCCACCCGGTGTCGTGAACATCATCACCGGCCGTGGAGAAACAGTTGGTGCGCCATTGGTGGCCGATCCACGCGTGGCCATGATCTCGCTTACCGGCGATGTCTCTACCGGCGAGAAGATCCTCCAGGCTGCTGCCAAAGGCACACGCAGAACGCATCTTGAACTGGGAGGCAAAGCCCCCGTCATCGTCTTTGACGACGCCGACCTGGAATCCGTGGTCAGCGGTGTACGCACCTTCGGCTTCTACAACGCGGGTCAGGACTGCACTGCCGCCTGCCGCATCTATGCCGGATCGAAGATTTATGATCGCCTTGTCGCCGATCTTTCCGGCGCCGCCCGCAGCATCAAGGTGGGCACGCAGATGGAGGCCGGCGTAGAGATGGGGCCATTGATCAGCGGCGCGCAGCGCAAGCGGGTTGCCGGTTTCGTGGATCGCGCGAAGTTGCAGAAGCACATCGAAGTGACGGCAGGAGGAAAAGCCGGCGCCGGCGGCGGTTTCTTCTACGCGCCCACCGTCATTGCCGGCGCCACGCAGAGCGACGAGATCGTGCGCCGCGAAGTATTCGGCCCCGTGGTATCCATTACCCGCTTCCAGGATGCCGACGACGCCATCACCTGGGCCAATGACTCTGAATACGGGCTGGCTTCTTCGGTCTGGACGAAGGACGTGGGCCGGGCCATGAAGGTCGCATCACGCCTGCAGTACGGCTGCACCTGGATCAACACGCATTTCATGCTGGTGTCCGAGATGCCGCATGGCGGCATGAAGCGCTCAGGCTACGGCAAGGACCTCTCGTCGTATGCACTGGAGGACTACAGCGTAGTCCGGCATGTGATGGTCAAGCTCTAGCGCGAAACGACCAGAGGCGCCTTCGTCGCCTTACTTCATCAGCGTTACGTGGCCGGTCTTCTGATGACCACGCATCGCGACGGTGCTGATCCCGGCCTGCGTCGTGCATGACGTCACCACAACATCCTCAAGCTCGACCCGCTCACCGCGGGCAATGAGATTGGCCTTTGCAATGTGCTTGCCGGCAGCACACATGCGCGCAGCCGCTGATTCAGGCAGGTTTACGGATACATCGCGCACGGCCGGCGCCGCAGCAGCAGCGGCGGGTGCGACAGCCACGGCGGGTTCGGCGCCGCTCGCTGCAACAGTCCGACGGCCAGAAGCCTGGCCCGAAGCGGAATCACGCGGTGCGGCGACCGTCATCGAAATATCCTGCACGTTCACCTTGCCAGAGCCACCGCCACTGCCGGCCTTGGCAGCGGAATTCGAGGCGCCCCATGAGAAAGACTGCACTTCGATGGTCTGCCGTCCTGGACGGGCGTCACCTTCGATTCCCTGCAGTTCGAGCAGATAGTCCGACGCAGCCAGGGCCGAACCGGCAACGAGCAACATGCCGGACAGCGCAACGAGAGGGCCGATGGTCTTCATGACAGCTCCGGATGAGATTAGGGAGCCTGCAAATTGCGCCGGATTGGCGGCAACTGCCGTGACGTGCTTCGCGATTGGCGCCTGCAGTGCCGGACGGGGATGAGGAGGCCGCGGGACGGGCCTGGCGGCCGGAGCAAAGACCGCCGAATCAAAATTGGTAGCGGGGGTAGGATTTGAACCTACGACCTTCGGGTTATGAGCCCGACGAGCTGCCAGACTGCTCCACCCCGCACCACGAGGGCGCGCATCTTAGCCCAATCAAGGAACAAAAGGGCAAGTTTGTGCGACGCGGTTACCCGCCCCGGATGACCAGCCGGCACAGGGCCAGCAGCTGCGCCGGGAAGATGCCAAGCGCCAGCACAATCAGCGCATTCAGCGCCAGCACCAGACGCATTCCCGGCGCCCTGGTCATGGCCGGCTGCTCCACCGCTGCTTCGAAGTACATCAGCCACACGATGCGCAGGTAGTAGAACGCACCGATCACCGACGCCAGCACCGCAACCAGTGCGAGCACCAGGTGATCGCTGCCCAGCAGCGCTTCGATGATCTGCAGCTTGGCCCAGAAGCCTACGAAAGGCGGCACGCCGGCGGTCGAGAACATCAGCGCTGCCATCGCCCCGGCCAGCAGGGGATCGCGCGTATGCAGGCCCTTGTAGTGATCGAGCTGATCCGCCTCGCAGCCGTTGCGGCTCGAGATCAGGATCACGGCAAAGGCACCGACGGTCATCAGCACATAGGCCAGGGTGTAATACAGCGCCGCGCTGTAGCCTGCGGCGGTGCCCGCTACGAAACCGAAGAGGATGAAGCCGACATTGGCGATGGCCGAATAAGCCAGCATGCGCAGCAGGCTGGTCTGCGAGATGGCGATCAGGTTGCCAGCGACCACCGACAGCGCCGCCAGCACGGCCAGCATCTGGCTCCAGTGGGAAGTCTGCGCGGCCAGGCCTTCAGCGAGGAAGCGGAAAGCCATCGCAAACGAGGCGATCTTCGGCACCGTGGCCACCAGCATGGCGGAGCTGGTGGGCGCGCCCTGGTAGACGTCAGGCACCCACATGTGAAATGGCACGGCACCGAATTTGAAGGCGATGGCCACCACCACGAATGACGCCGCGAGGACGAACCCTATCCCGGGTGAGTCACCCAGCCGGGCCGACAGTGCGCCGAGCTCCAGCGTGCCGGTCAGGCCATACAGCACCGACATGCCGTAAAGCAGCGTGCCGGAAGCGATGGCAC
>JANPGU010000182.1:0-3166 GCA_031424095.1 Gammaproteobacteria bacterium | reverse complement strand
ATCGTCGACGAGGCGCAGAATCTCAGCAGTGACATGCTGGAACACCTGCGACTGCTCTCGAACGTGAACGAGGGCAAGCACGTGGTGCTGCAGACCATACTGGTCGGGCAGCCGGAGCTGCTCGGCACACTGCGCTCGGCGCAGTTGCGGCAGTTCGCGCAGCGCATTGGCATCGACTATCACCTCGCGCCGCTGAATCTGGAAGACACCATGGCCTACGTTCGGCACCGGATCCTGATTGCGGAAGGCGATACCGAACTGTTCACCACGGGCGCCATTGCGCAGGTGCACCATGCCAGTGGCGGCATTCCACGACTGATCAACCAGCTTTGCGATACTGCGCTGGTGTATGGGTTCGCCGAGCAGCAGCCGAACATCGATGCGGCCCTGATCAATCAGGTTATTTCAGAACGGCGCGCGGGCGGCATATTCCCGACGATCGACCCGACGACACCCCTGCGAATCCTGCCGGCGCAATGCGGATAAACCGATGGGCGACCGCAGTTCACGAACGCCGTGGTTCACTGCATTGATGCTGAGCGTGCCGGGCATGACCAGCGCCGGCATTGAATGCATGCACCGCGGTGGGGACGCGCTGCCCGTCGATGCCTATACCGTACCCGCGTCGCGGGCCGGAGAAATGCAGCAGCTCCTCGATGAACATGGCCGCATCCGGCTTGATCCGGCGGGCGACTACCGGCGTGCCACCGGCATCGTGGTGCGCAGTGGTCAGGCGATATTCGGCGCAGCCGGCACCCGGATGGGGCGCCTGGTTGTAGCACCCGGGACCTCGAATGCAATCGTCAGCGGCGTGGTGCCGGATGCGCTGGAATTCCCGCCGTCGAGGCTACGCACACACGACAACTGCTTCGAGCGCTTTGCGGCGCGAACTACCGCGCAGGCGGCGCTCACGCTGCGCAACGCAATAGTCGAGAACAACCTGTTCCTCGATGCCGGCCGCATCATGATCGATACGACGGCGGGTGGTCGCGTGCTCAACAACCGCTTCGTGCGGACTACAGTTCATGGTCACTCACCCGCACTGCAACTGCTGGGGCGTGGAGCGGGGGCAGGCGACCGCAATGTTTTTCTGTGGACCAATGTCCTGAGCGCGACTGGCGATGCGATCGACATCCGCGGACAGACCCAGGTGAACTTCATTGGGCTGGATGCAGAAGACTGGAATCTGCGCCATTTGTCGCGGCTTCCCGCCATGCTTTCCGCTGCTTCGACTGGAACCCTGCGAGTGTTCATGGCTCAGGGAGGTGATTCAAAGCCTGTCCCCGATCGCTACATGGACGTCGCGGTGGACCGTCTGGATCTGATTGGACTGCGTCTGTACCAAACCGGCGAGCCAGCAATTCGACTGCGGGAATCGGTACGCGAGTCCGTCAGCGTACTGACCAGTGCAACCCGTCTGCTGAATGACGCGCCGGACAGCGCGGGCTGGCAGGCATACCCGGACTGGACCAATCGCGTCGAGATGCGCAAGGGAGCGCCATCGCCGCCAATGAGCGAGATGGCTACCGGTACTCCCTGGGAAGCGCCGGTCTTTCAGCCAATTCCCGATCCGGCTGGCCCGGACTGGCGCCGTAACCGTCTCAACGCAACAGATTCAACACTGGATCTGCAACGCATGATCAATGAGCAGGGGGTCGCGCGGCTGCCCGCAGGCCTGTTCCACATTTCGGCGCCACTGCGCCTGAAAAACGGGCAGGGCATCATCGGCGCGGGGGCTGGCCGCACAGCAATCGTCGCCAAGTCGGACGACATAGACCTCATTGTGGGCGACGATCATATCGCCACCTCCCAACCGATCTCGCTGGTATTGATCGATATCACGCTGCAGGGCGGACGCATCGGCCTGCGCCATGATGCGCGCGGATCTGGCGCCGGCGCGCAGTACGTCTATAACCAGCTGTCCCATGTCGTATTTCGGGACATGCGCGAGGCCGGCATCCTGATCGATGGCATTTACGGCTGGGACAACAACCTGCTCGACGAGATCACTTTCCTGCGCATCCCCGTTGGCATCCAGCAGAAGCCCAATCCGGCGTATAGCAGTGCCAAGGCAAGCGGCAACAGGCCCGGCACCAACTACCTGGACAAGAATGTCTGCTACCGCTGCCGCTTCGAAGAAATGGATCTCGGGCTGGACCTTCGTGCAAAACGCGCGAATAACCTCAATGCGTGTGTGAACTGTCTTTTCCGTCGCAACCGCCATGGCGCCATTCGATTGCAGTACAGCGGCAGCACGGTCATCGCCAACAGCGATTTCATCGACAACGGCGGCGACCCCGTTATAAGCAGCGACCAGCCCGTCGGCATCGTGGCGTCGCGCTTCATCGCGGCTGGTGATGGCTCGCTGCTGGACACGGATGCCATGTGCGAGGGCTGTGAATTCTCCGCACGCGCCGCAGGTGCCGGAACCATTGTCCGCCGTGGTGGGCGCGCCATCCTGATTAACAGTCGCTCGCAGGGTTTGCAACTGGGTCGCGATATTTCAGGTGTGATTGCCGACAGCAATATCGCAGGCCTGCCGCCCGCCAGGCTGTTGCGGCTGGAGCATGGTGCGTCAACCGTGCTGGCAGCCGGCGCGCAGCGGCCCGCACCCGACCTGCTCGTCAGCTGGCCCGAGTAGCCGATGACCGGCCAACCCTACATGGCTGTCGCTGATCGGGACCGACGCCTGATCGTTCGCCTCGTCATTCTGTCGTTCTGGCTGCTGATCTTCGAGGGTTCGCTGCGGAAATGGGTTGCACCCCAGTACAGCCAGTACCTGTACTTCATTCGCGATCCACTGACGCTCTATATCTACTTCGTTGCAGTCCGAGCAGGCGTGTTCCGCGGGCAGTCGGCGTTCCTGCACGTTGGCGTGATTTTCGCGCTGCTGGGTTCCCTGCTGGCCATCGTGCACGTGGGTCTTGGCGGGGGTCAGTACACGCCGATCCTCGCTGCATACGGCATCCGAAATTACTTCTTCTATATTCCGCTGGCGTTCGTCATCGGGCGCAGCTTCGGTCCGGATGACATCATCGCGCTCGCGCGGCACTGCCTGTTCGCGATGCTGATTGCCGCGCCGCTCGCAGTGCTGCAGTTCAATGCCGCCGCGGATTCGCCACTCAATGTCGGCAGGGCAACGCAGGCCAGCCTGCAATTCGACAAC
>JANPGU010000181.1:0-62215 GCA_031424095.1 Gammaproteobacteria bacterium | reverse complement strand
GCAGGCGTGGCAGGCCGATGCTGTGCTCGCCGAACCACTGCGCCGGGCTCGGCTGGAAGCCGAAGGCGATGATCACCGCATCTGCTTCGATCACCTGCTCCGTGCCGGGCACGTTCTCGGCCACGCGACGGCCGCGCGCATCGGGCTTGCCGAGACGCGTTTCCATCACACGCACGCCTTCCACCTTGCCATTGCCGATGATTTCCACGGGCTGGCGGTTGAACAGGAAGGTCACGCCTTCCTCCATGCTGTTCTTGTAGTCACGACGCGAGCCCGGCATGTTGTCCGCATCGCGACGATAGGTGCAGGTCACGGACTCTGCGCCCTGACGGACCGCCGTGCGATTGCAGTCCATGCCGGTGTCGCCACCGCCCAGCACCACCACGCGCTTGGCCGCCAGGTTCACGAACGCTTCGCCGCCCGGCAGGCCAAGTTCGTGCTTGATGTTCGAGACCAGGTAGGGCAAAGCCTCATGCACGCCGGGCAGGTCCTCGCCGGGGAAGCCACCCTTCACATACTTGTAGGTGCCCATGCCGAGGAACACGGCATCGAATTCCCTGAGCAGATCCTCGAAGGCCAGATCCTTGCCGATCTCGACGCCCAGCCGGAATTCCACGCCCATGCCTTCCATCAGCTCGCGGCGCTTCTCGACCACTTCCTTCTCGAGCTTGAACGGCGGGATGCCGAAAGTGAGCAGGCCGCCGATGCGCGCATACTTGTCGAACACGACGGGCTGCACGCCATTGCGCACCAGGATGTCGGCGCAGCCCAGACCAGCCGGCCCGGCGCCGATCACCGCCACGCGCTTGTCGGTCTTCACGACATGGGACATGTCGGGCTTCCAGCCCTGCTTCAGCGCTTCGTCGGTGATGTATTTTTCGATCGAGCCGATGGTCACGGCGCCGAGGCCGTCATTCAGCGTGCAGGCGCCTTCACACAGGCGGTCCTGCGGGCAGATGCGGCCGCACATCTCGGGCAGTGAGTTGGTCTGATGCGAAAGCTCCGCAGCCTCGAACAGATTGCCCTCGTTGATCAGCTTCAGCCAGTTCGGGATGTAGTTGTGCACCGGGCACTTCCACTCGCAGAACGGATTGCCGCAGGAGAGGCAGCGCCCCGCCTGCTGGGCAGCGCCCGCGGGCTCGAATTGCGTGTAGATCTCGCGGAACTCGGTCTTGCGCACTTCGATGGGCAGCTTCTCCGGATCGTGCCGGGGAATGTCCAGGAACTGCAGATTCTTGTCGACGGCTGACATCAGGCTGCCCTGCTGAGATTTTCAATGAGTGACTCGATCGACGCAGCCTTGGGTTTCACCACCCAGAAATGCCCGATGAACGAACGGAAATCGCGCAGGATCTCCTCGCCCCAGACGCTGCCGCTTTCGGCAACATGGCGCTCGATCAGCTTCTGCAGATGCAGTTGCTGCTCCTGCATGCCCTCGGTGTTGATGCGATGGATGTCGATCAGCTCGTGGTTGTAGCGGTCGACGAAGTCGCGCTCCATGTCGAGCACATAGGCGAAGCCGCCGGTGAGGCCCGCACCGAAGTTGTGACCAGTGCGGCCGAGCACGCACACCACGCCCCCGGTCATGTATTCGCAGCAGTGATCGCCCGCGCCTTCCACCACGGCGATGGCGCCGGAGTTGCGCACGGCGAAGCGCTCGCCCACCTGGCCGGCCGCATACAGTTCGCCACCGGTTGCGCCGTACAGGCAGGTGTTGCCCATGATCACCGTGTCGCGCGCGACATAGTCGCCTTCGCGTGGCGGCAGCACCACGAGCTTGCCCGCGGTCATGCCCTTGCCTACATAGTCGTTGGCATCGCCTTCCAGGATCATGTGCAGGCCGCCGGCATTCCAAACGCCGAAGCTCTGGCCCACGGAACCGCTGAGCCGCACCGTCACCGGTGACTTCACCATGCCGTAATTGCCCCAGCGCCGCGCGATCTCCCCCGAGATGCGCGCACCGATCGAGCGGTTGAAGTTCTTCACTTCGTAGTGCCACTCGCCGCCCGCACCGCTCTCGATCGCAGCCGACATGTCGGCCACCATCTTTTCGGCCAGCAGGCCCTTGTCGAAGGGCGGGTTGCGCGGCTCCGTGCAGAATTGCGGGCCGCCAACGGGCAAGCCTGCCACAGACAGCAATGGCGTGAGATCGAGCCGGCTCTGCCGCGGCGTCTGCCCCGGCGCAGGCTCCAGGAACTGCGTCTGGCCGATAAGCTCCGCCATCGTGCGCACACCAAGCTGCGCCATGAGCTCGCGCACTTCACGTGCCACGAAACGGAAGTAGTTGATCACCATGTCGGGCATGCCGATGAAATACTTCTCTCGCAGCACATTGTGCTGCGTGGCCACACCCGTGGCGCAGTTGTTCAGATGGCAGATGCGCAGGTACTTGCAGCCCAGCGCCACCATCGGCGCGGTCCCGAAGCCGAAACTCTCGGCGCCCATGATGGCCGCCTTGATCACGTCGAGGCCGGTCTTCAGACCACCGTCCGCCTGCACACGCACCTTGTGGCGCATTTCATTGCGACGCAGCGTCTGATGCGTTTCGGCAAGACCGAGCTCGAAAGGTGAGCCGGCATACTTGATGGAAGTCAAAGGGCTCGCGCCAGTGCCACCGTCATGACCGGAGATGGTGATGAGATCAGCGTATGCCTTCGCTACACCCGCGGCAATCGTGCCCACGCCCGGCTCGGCCACCAGCTTCACCGAAACCAGCGCCTTGGGGTTCACCTGCTTCAGGTCGAAGATCAGCTGTGCCAGATCCTCGATCGAATAGATGTCGTGATGCGGCGGCGGCGAGATCAGGCCCACGCCCGGCCGCGCAAAGCGCAGCTTGGCGATCATCGCGTTGACCTTGTCGCCGGGCAACTGGCCGCCCTCGCCGGGCTTCGCGCCCTGCGCCACCTTGATCTGCAGCACTTCGGCATTGACCAGATATTCCGGCGTGACGCCAAAGCGTCCCGACGCAATCTGCTTGATCTTCGAATTCTTCTCGGTGCCGTAACGGACCGGGTCCTCCCCGCCTTCGCCGGAGTTGGAGCGTGCGCCAAGCCGGTTCATCGCAATCGCCAGCGCCTCATGCGCCTCGGGCGACAGCGCACCCAGCGACATGCCGGCGGAGTCGAACCGCGAAATGATCGCTGCTTCCGATTCCACTTCGTCCACCGGGATCGGCGCCTTGGGCTTCAGCGCCAGCAGATCGCGCAGCGTCGACGCCGGCCGCGTGTTGACGATCTTCGCGAAATCCGCGTACAGCGAATAGTCGCCGGTGTTCACCGCCGCTTGCAGCGTGGCGATCACATCCGGGTTGTACATGTGGTATTCGCCATCGTGCACATACTTCAGCAGGCCGCCATGCTCGACGCTGAGCATGTTGTTCCAGGCGCGCTTGGCCAGCCGCTCCTGGTCTTCCTGCAGGTCATCGAAGTTCGCGCCCTTGATGCGGCTCTGCGTGCCACGGAAGCACATGTCGACCACGTCGTTGCCCAGACCGATGATCTCGAACAACTGCCCACTGCGATAGCTCGCAATGGTCGAAATGCCCATCTTCGAGATGATCTTCAGCAGGCCCTTGCGGATCGCCTTGCGGTAACTGCGACCGATCTCCGCGCGATGGTCCGCCTCGGTGTTGACCTTGGTCTTCGAACGCATGGTCATGTCGTACAGCGTCTGGTACGCCATGTACGGATACACCGCGGTGGCGCCATAGCCGATCAGGCAGGCAAAGTGATGTGGATCGCGCGCCGTGCCGGTTTCGATCAGCAGGTTGCACTTGCAGCGCAGACCCTGCTTCACCAGGTGATGGTGGATGGCGCCGGTAGCCAGCAGCGCATGCAGCGGGATCTTGTCGCGCACCAGGTAGCGATCGGAGATCAACAGCACGATGCTGCCATCGCGCACGGCGGCTTCGGCCTCGCGGCAGATACGGCGCAACGCAGCTTCCATTCCTTCCGACGGCAGGTACTGCAGATCGATGAAGGCGTTGGGTATTCCCTGGTCGGCCATCGCTACGATCTGCCGCAGTTTGCGCTGCGACAGCACCGGCGAATTCAGCACGATCTGGTTCGCATGAGAGGCCGCCGGCTGGAACACATTGCATTCCGGTCCGATCTCGGTCTGCAGCGACATCACGATCGATTCGCGCAGCGGATCGATCGGCGGATTGGTAACCTGCGCGAACTGCTGGCGGAAATAGTCGTAAAGATTGCGGGTGTGATGCGAGAGCACCGGCATCGGCGTGTCGTCGCCCATCGAACCCACCGCCTCGCTCTCATCGCGCGCCAGCACGCGGATGATCTCTTCACGCTCCTCGGCCGTGATGTTGAACATCTTGCGATACACGCCCAGCGTCTGCCGATCCATCGGCTCGGCGGCCAGCGACGGATCGATCAGATCCGACTCCAGGTACTTCACGCCCTTCTTCAACCACACCTTGTACGGGAAGCGCGTCTTCAGCAGATTATCGATGTCGCTGTTTTCCAGCAGCGTCGCCGTCTGCAGGTCGAGCGCGATCATCTGCCCCGGACCCATGCGGCCCTTGCGCACCACGTCTTCCGGCTTGTAATCCCACACGCCGATTTCCGACGCCACGGTCAGGTGGCGGTTCTTCGTGATCACGAAGCGCGCGGGGCGCAGGCCATTGCGATCCAGCGCGCAGCAGGCATAGCGGCCATCGGTGAGCACCACGCCGGCCGGGCCATCCCAGGGCTCCAGATGCGGCGCATAGAATTCATAGAACGCGCGCAGGTCCGGATCGATGCCATCCACGCTCTGCCAGGCCGGCGGCATCAGCAGCCGCATCGCATGCATCGGGTCAAGGCCGCCCATCAGGTACACCTCGAGCATGTTGTCGAGGCTCTGCGAATCCGAACCCGTCAGCGACACCAGCGGCAGGATGTCCTTCAGATCCGGCAGCAGCGGCGACTTCAGCACCGGCCCGCGGGCTTCGGCCCAGCTGCGGTTGGCTTCCACCGTGTTGATCTCGCCGTTGTGCGCGAGATAACGGAACGGGTGCGCCAGCTTCCACTGCGGCAGCGTGTTGGTGGAGAAGCGCTGATGGAACACGGCCACCGATGCCTCAACCCGCTCATCACCCAGGTCGGGAAAGAACTCGACCAGATGCGACGGCATCACCATGCCCTTGTAGACAATGGTGGCCGCAGAAAGACTGGGCAGATAGAACACGGGATCCGCTTCTGCACGCGCACGCTCGGCACGACGCCGCGCCATGAACAGCTTGCGGTTGAAGGCCGCCTCGTCCAGGTCTTCCGGTGCATTGACGAACAGCTGCGTGATCGTCGGCAGCGTCTTCAACGCTTCCGCACCACAGGCACTGTTGTTGGTGGGCAGCTCGCGCCAGCCCGCCACGATCAAGCCTTCATGCTCGACCTGCGCCGCAAGCTCGGCCCGACTCGCTGCAGCAATGCCTTCATCGCGACTCAGGAACACATTGCCCGCAGCGAACAAGGGTGCAAGCTTGATGCCCGCATCCTTCGCCACGGCGCGCAGGAATTTCTCCGGCTTCTTGAGCATCAGGCCGCAACCGTCGCCGGTCTTGCCATCGGCCGCGACCGCGCCGCGATGCGTGAGGCGATTCAGCGACGCAATCGCGGTCTTCACCAGCCAGTGACTGGGTTGATCGTCGAGGTTCGCGATCAGGCCGAAACCGCAACTGTCCTTTTCGTAGGAGTCGCGGTACAGCCCCTGCTCTGGTGGCGTGCTCATCTTCTTATATGGCTCCTGGTCGACGTGCCTGGGCTTTGCAGAGGCGACAATGCCTCCGTCCCGGGCGAACCCACGACGACCTGATGGTCAAACGATTGCGTCTCGGAAATGGCCTGCCTGATGCGGCCAACGGAGACAGTCTCTGGCGAATGATACCGCTGCCTGCGCAGAGATCAATTCGCGGGGGCGACGGTAAGGGGCTACACCCGTGTTAAACCGGGCCTTTGCGAATTATGAGGTTATGCGCGGAATCGGGACCGCATCGCCAGGTACCAGGCAAACAGCAATGCCGCTCCGCCCAGAACCCAGCCCTGCGCCCCGGGAGCCTCCTGCGCCGCCATGGCGAGCATTCCGGCATCCCGCCGTTCGCCACCCCGCGAGGTCACCGCACTGACACAGGCAGCAGTCCCCATCCCCCCCCCGCAGCAGCAAGGGATTGCACGCTTCCTCCCGCTCGACTTCCGCAGCGCGCGCGGCCGCGACGCGGCGCGCGAGTTGCGGGCTGTTGCGGCAATTCATGAATTCGCGCATTGCGCCTATTGCATCACGGCGTCATTGGCCCTATTGTCCGCGCGCGTTGCGGGGTGTGGTCGCCCGTGACGCCCAGAAATGGTTGTCAGGACCCTTTGGAGGTGCTTGAACCAAACGATGAATACTCAGATCAAATCGACGGCTGCAACGGCCGTGCAAGCTCCCCGCTTGCTGAGCGTGACTCAGTATTTAGAAAAGAATTTCCCCGATTTCTTCGCCGAAGCCCGTTTTCAGGTTGGCGACGACGACTATTTCCTCTTCAGCCGATTCGGCCAGTACCTGGCCCGCTCCATCGAGCACAAGCGCACCCCGCGGCAGAAGATCAACCGTGGTTTCACGGTCCTGAACAAGATGGCGCGCCTTTCGACCAAGCATCCGCATGTGCGCAGCCTGATGGTTTCCGGCCCGCTGGAGCATTTCATGGATGCTCCCAAGGCCCGCGAACTGGCCCGCAAGCGACTCTCGCCGGTGGCGCAGGGGATGCTCGAGAGCCTGTGCGAATAGTGGCGTGACGGAGCGGCGGGCGCAGGAAGTCCTGGACTACTGGTTCGGCCCTGACCCGCTGGCTCCTGCCCACCTCCCCGACCGGCTGCAACTCTGGTTCGGCAGCGACGACCCGCCCGACATCGTCGCGGAGCGCGACGCCGAGCTGGTACAGCGCTTCGGCGGCCTCATGGAAGCCGCCGCGCTGGGTGATCTGGACCGCTGGAGCGCCAGTCCCCACCGTTTGCTGGCGCTGATCCTGCTGCTGGACCAGTTTCCACGCCACGCCTTCCGCGGCCGCGCGCTGGCCTATTCCCGTGACCGCAAAGCCATGACGCTGACGCTCGAAGGCCTGCAGACCGGCGCCGACGCTGCGCTGGCTCCGGTCGAACGCCTGTTCTTCTATCTGCCGCTGCAGCACGCGGAATCGCCGGAAGTCCAGGATGAATCCGTGGCGGCCTACACCCGCCGGCTGGCCGTTGTGCCAGCAGCGCAACGCGAGGTGTTTGCCAGCAGCCAGGCGTTCGCCGAACAGCACCGGCGCATCGTGCGGCGCTTTGGCCGCTTCCCGCATCGGAATCTGCCACTGGCCCGCCGCAGCAGCCGCGAAGAGCTGGAATATCTGCAGACGGGAAACGGTCTCTAGGAAAGCCGGATTCATGACTGCAAGACATGCGACCAAGGTCGCAATCGTGGGCGGCGGCCCCGTGGGCCTGTGCCTGGCGATGGACCTGGCCTGGCGCGGCGTCGAAGTCAGCGTGATGGAACTGCGCCCGGCCGGCGAACTGCCCAGCGTGAAGTGCAACCATGTCTCCTCGCGAACCATGGAGACCTTTCGTCGGCTGGGTTTTGTTGCCGAGGTACGCGCAGCCGGACTGCCGGATGACTACCCGAATGATGTCGTGTTCCGCACGCGCGCCACCGGCTTTGAACTGGCGCGCATCCCGATCCCCTGCCGCACCGACCGCTATGCACGCCGCGACGGGCCGGATTGCTGGTGGCCGACGCCGGAGCCGGCACATCGCATCAACCAGATCTACCTGGAGCCCATCTTGTTCCGCCGCGCGGTGCAGACGCCGGGCATCCGCATCCTGAATCAGGCACAGGTCGAGGACTTCCAGCAGGACGAGGCAGGCGTGACCACGACGGTCGTCGACCTTGCGACGGGCACGCGTTTCGAAGTCCGCTCCGACTACCTGGTGGGCTGCGATGGCGGCCGCTCGATGGTCCGCAAGCGCATCGGCGCGAAGCTCACCGGCGATGAAGTGATCCAGCGCGTGCAGTCCACTTGTTTCCGCGCTCCGGAGCTGCTGGCGCGGATCACGAAACCTGACGCCTGGATGAGTTACCTCTACAACCCCGAGCGACAGGGAAATCTTGTCGCCATCGACGGTCGCGAGTCCTGGCTGCTGCATAACTACCTGCTGCCGCACGAGGACTTCGACACGGTGGATCGCGATCGCTGCATCCGGCTGCTGCTGGGGGTTGGTCCGGAATTCCGGTACGAACTGCTGACCAGGGAGGACTGGATCGGCCGCCGGCTGGTGGCAGACCGCTTTCGTGACCGACGCGTCTTCATCAGCGGCGATGCGTCGCACCTGTGGGTGCCGTACGCCGGCTATGGCATGAACGCCGGTATCGCCGATGCCATGAATCTGTCCTGGCAGCTCGCCGCACGCATTCAGGGCTGGGGCGCACCAGGCATCCTCGACGCACACGAGCGCGAGCGGCACCCCATCACCGAGCAGGTGTCACGCTTGGCCATGCAGCATGCGCACGGCGCGATCCGCGAGCGCACGACGCTGCCCGCGGAACTGGAACAGGACTCACAAGCTGGCGCGGCGGCGCGGACAGCGGTCGGCCAGGCGGCCTACGCGCTCAACGTGCAGCAGTTCGCCTGCGCGGGACTCAACTACGGCTATTACTACGACCAGTCACCTCTGATCGCGTATGACGGTGAGCAGCAGCCGGCCTACACCATGTACGACTACACTGCATCCACGGTGCCCGGCTGCCGCACGCCCCACCTCTGGCTGGACGACGGTCGGTCACTCTACGATGCACTGGGTCCTGGCTATACGCTGTTGCGCTTCGATGCGAGTGTCGACGTGACTCCCATGCTGGCCGCAGCGGCCGCGCGCGGCGTGCCGCTGGCGCTGCTCGACCTCGATGTCGCGGTGCTGCCGTCCGTCTATCGTCACAAGCTGGTGCTGGGCCGGCCGGACCAGCATGTCGCCTGGCGTGGCGATGCACTGCCGGCCAACAGCCTCGATCTCATCGATCAACTCCGGGGTGCCCGGTAGCGGCGCAAATTTCGCGCGGAATTAAGTAAACCCATGCCGGTTCAGCGCGCGGAAGCGGGTAAGGTTCCGGAACCGCCGCAGAATGCGTTCGGATGTTCGCAACGGTGGGTCAGATCCGATATGAATGGCAAATGGCCCGCTCCTGCAACTGAAGTGATTTCTGTGTCAGGCGAAGGTCTGGAAATTCAGGAGGAATACTTCCACTCCCGCCAGGACCTGCACAACGTGCTGCGCGAACTGGGCTTCGACGCCCGCACCGAGAATCGTCCCGTGGCAACCGAGCGTCGAAGGGTCGGCTGATCCGCGACAAGCGGGCAAAAAAAGGCGCCGCAGAGGTAAACCTTTGCGGCGCTTAAGGTAAGCGAAGACCAACGGGGGGGGTAGTGGCACTTCGCGTGGGACCGCTTGTCACGGTCCCTATGTATATAAAGCAAGTGCTGTGCCAACTCCGGCTAGGGCCGCAATCGGTTCCAATGGCACTCGCAGGCCTTACTGGCAACGGCCGCGCAGCCTGGGCGCGCACCCGGGCGGTGCATCCGCGCCACGATCGGGCAAACCACGAGCTTGTGGAATACGGGCATATTTCACGGTGTCCGGCTCAGCCTGGCTGACAAGATGCACGCATGACCGACGCCCCCAACCGCAGACTGACCGACCGCCGCGGCGGCCCACCCACTGTCATCGGCACCGGCGTCAGCTTCCGCGGCGACATCATCGCGCCCGGCGCCGTCATGCTCAGCGGCAATGTGGTTGGCGATGGCGACATCGGCGGCACACTTTCCATCGGGCGCGGCGCGCACTGGGAAGGCCAGGTGCGGGCGCGTTCCGCCGTCATTGCCGGGGCGCTCACCGGCAGCATCGAAGTCACGGAGCAGCTCGAGGTCGGCTCGGGCGCCGTCATCAAGGGTCATGTCACGGCCCGCACACTGGCCATCGCACGTGGCGCAGTGATCGAAGGCGAAATGCAGATCACCAGCGGTGCGCCGGTGGTGCAGTTCGAAGAGAAACGCAACGCCGACTAGGTGCTTGCAGCCAGGCCCAGCTCACGCGCGACGAACTCGTTGACCCACGAGGTAGCGAAGGGGCTCACCATGAAGCCCATGTGCCCGCCGCGCTCGGTGGTCACCACGCGCAGCTGCGGATGCTGCGCCAGACGCGCGAGATCCTCTGCCGGAATGATAGGGTCATCGCGAGACGCAAGAATCACCGCTGGCGCATGCAGCGTCGCCAGCCGCTTGCCGGTGATGGCGTAACCATCCAGATAATCGTCGATGGCGGGAAAGGTAGTATGCCGCGCCACCATCGCCGCCGTCATGCGGCGCAGGTCGCCGAGCCGGAAGATCGATTCATCCACGAGGTCCGGCGACCACAGCGAGCGCTTGCGTCGCAGCGAGCGTCCCCACTTGCCGACGAAATATCGCTGGTAAACCTGCCAGCCGTCTTCCATCGCTCGCATGGCGCTGTCGGGATGCAGCACCGGCGACACGGCCACCACGCCTGCCAGTGGTGGCACACGCGCATCATCGCTGGCCGCCACACGCAGCATGAAATTGCCGCCCAGCGAGAAGCCGACCAGCCACGGCTTCGCCACCGACAGCTGCGCGCCAATCGCCGCCACCGCACCGCAGACCTCGGGCAAACGGCAGGAATGGAAAATGCCTTGGTTGAGTTGATGCGTGTCACCGTGGTCGCGCAGGTTCAGGCGTACCACTTCCACGCCAGCCGCAAACAGGCTGTGCCCGAGCGAGATCATGTAATACGAGTCAGCGCTGCCCTCCCAGCCATGCAGCAGGATGGCCGCCGTTCCGCAGGGTCGGGAAGGTCGCGCATGAAAGGCCTGCAGTCGCACGCCGTCGCCGCAGTCCAGCAGCAGTTCGCGGCTGGCGGCGAGATAGGCCGCCGCCCGTCGCCGCAAACGCCGGCGCGGCATGAGGCTGGGAAGGATCGACTGCACATGGCGGTTGCCCCACGGCCACCGCGGCCTGAACACGGTCACGAGGACGGGCGCCAGCGCATCTCCACCCGGTTGTTGCCCTCGGCGACGGTATTCCATTCAGCGGCACTGGGCACGCGTGGCGGAGTGCCGCCTACCTCCGGATAGGGGGTGCCCGTTCCCTCCGCGCGGCCGGCACCCACGTCGATGCTCAGCAGTGTCGCGTGCTCACGGCGCAGTTCCGCCAGCGCATTGGCAAAGGCCACCGATTCCGGCGCCGTGTTGCCAAGCTCGGCGTCGGTGGCATCAGCCACCAGATCGCATTTGATGTAGGGCATCGCGCCCTGAGCCAGCGAATAACCTTCCGCGCCGCTGCCGGAAAGGCAGAAACGGCCCGCGTAACGGCGCACTTCCACCGTGCCCTTCTGGCCCAGCACGGCAACCTTGGCCACGAAATCGCGCAGCTGTTCGATGCGCGTGCCAGCCAGCGGCGCTTCGCCAAAGGGCACCTTCACCACCAGCGAAGGCGCATCGGCGGAGTCCGCTGCCGACGCGTCGGCAGCCGGCTGCGGTGTCGGCACCAGTCTTGCCGTCAGCATGGCCAGCGTCGACTTGCTGTCTGCCAATTCGTTGCGCAGCGACAGGGTCTGCTGCTGGTTCTGCCACAGCAGCGTCCCCAGCACCGCCGCGGCCACGCTGGCCGCCAGCGCCAGCAGCCAGGGAATCGGACTGTGCCGCGGCTCCTCCGGCGCGGTGGGCGGCGCTTCAGGCCCGACCGGCAGCACCTCCAGCATCATGCTGCGCACATCCCTCACCACGCTCTCGCGGTGCGCGTCGAGCGCTTCACTAAAATGGAGGCGCAGGGCCGCGACTTCATCTTTCAGCAGTTCATCCACGGCGAGCCCGGAGGGCATCTGCGTCGACACGGTATCGGCGGCATACGCCGCGGCGACGGCAGCCTCCATCACGTCCTGCTGCGCGGCTACTGTGTCGGGCTCGGGCTGCGCCATCAGATGCAGCTGCTGCAGCACCGTGCGCACATCGGTGGGTGCTACCGTTTTCGGCAACACACCCACGGCGCCCAGCGCGCGCGCCTGCCCCAGATACAGTTCGCCTTCCTGCGAGGTGTACATGAGGATCGGAATCATGGCCGTGCGCGGATTGCTCTTGATGGCCTGCACAGCCTGGAAGCCGTCCATGCCCGGCATGAGGTGATCCATGAAGATCACATCGGGACGGTTGTGGGTGAGGTAGTCGATGGCCTGCTCGGCGGTCTCTGCCGCATCGACCTCGACCTGCTGCTCTTCGAGCAGCTTCGCCAGAAAGGCACGGGCCGACTTGGAATCGTCCACCACCAGAGCGCGCTTAGCCACCATGCCACCTTCCGAACCGGCACACCCCGTTTGTGGGGGTTTCGACTGGCCGAGTGTAGCTCAGTGCAGCGGGGACGTTGCGGTCAGCAGTTCTCGGTACAGCTGCGCCATGCGATCGGCCAGCGCCATTGACGACCATTGCGCGGCCCAGTGCCGGCCTTTCTCGCCCATCACCGCGGCGCGGTCACGGTCCTTGAGCACATCGACCACGGCGGCGGCGAAGTCCGCCTCATGCTCATCCACCACGCAGGCGCCGCTGCCAGAGGTGAGCACTGAGCGCGTGCCGAGGCAGGCGGTGGAAACTACCGGTCGCGACTGTGCCATGGCCTCGAGCAGTACCAGCCCCTGGGTTTCAGTGCGGGACGCGAATACGAAGGTGTCGGCCGCGGCGTAGCAGTCGTTGAGGCCGCACTCGCGATCCAGGTTGCCGATGAAGCGGGTGCTGTCGCCAATGCCGAGCTGTCGGGCCTCGCGTGCAAGCGCGGCGCGCGCCGGCCCTTCACCGGCGATCACCAGCAGCGCGTCAGGATCCGCGTGTCGCACATACACGAACATGCGCAACAGGAAGGAGAGATTCTTCTCATGCGCCACGCGGCCCACGTTCAGCACTAGGTGCTGCCCTGCCGCGATACCGAATTGCTGCCGAAAACGCGCGCCGACTCCGGGCACGAAGCGATCTTCCGTCATGCCGGTCGGGATCACATGGATCGGCCGCATCACGCCGTATTCCAGCAGCCGCTGCCGCACCTGTTCCGACGGCGACACCACCATGTCCACCGCATTGAGCTGCCGCGCCATCAGGTTGCGCGCCAGCCACGCGCCTGCGAACCCCGGCAGCAGCGGCATGTAGTGGTGCAGGTAGTCCTCGAAATACGTGTGGCAGGTCGCCACCACCGGCACACCGCGCGCGCGCGCCAGCTTCAGGCCGGCGTAATGCGCCAGAAAAGGGGTCTGGATATGCACCAGATCGCAGTGCTCGCGCGGCAGATCGGCAAGGCAGCGCCGCAGCGCGCCCCAGCTCATCACGCCATCTTCGGGGTCGAAGGGGACAGGCTTCGCCCTCACCCTCAGCACATTGCTTTCCACCTGCGTCGCCTGCGGATATTCCGGCACCACCAATGTGGAGGGAACGTCCATGCGCAACAGATCCTGGCGAAAGCTGCGTATCGAGGTCGATACACCATTCACGCGCGGAAAATAGACATCCGAAACGACCAGGGGATGCAGGATCAGACTCCGATCCAGGTGGTCGCCATCGAGCCGATCAGTGCGCCGAGCAGCCCGCCAGCCACCACATCCGATGGATAGTGCAGGCCCAGCACCACCCGCGACAGTGCGATCACGGCGGCGATCGGCACCAGCAGGAAGGCCAGCGCCGGCAGGCTGCTGCATACAATCACTGTGAAGCTCACGGCATGCAGCGTGTGGCCGGAGGGGAAGCTGAAGCGGTCCAGCGGCTTGCCGGCGCAGACGATCGCGGCATGCGTCATGTAGGGCCGCTCGCGCGCCAGCACATTCTTCAGGGCGCGGTAGATGGCAAGGCCACCAGCGCCGGCCACGACGCATTGCAGCGCCACTGTGCGACCCGTCGCGCCGAAACACAGCGCCAGCGTCGCGATCAGCGTGTACCAGAGGACACCGTCGCCCAGGCGGCTCGCGACCTGAAACACCTTCAGCAGGCCCGCGGTGCGCACGCTGCGGTTGAAACGCCGACAGGCAGTGAGCTCCGCCTGGTCCAGCCAGGCGATCGCTACATGGACCCGGGCGGGTGCATTGAGTTTCGCCATGCCGTCATCCTGATCTCCCGGAGCGACAGGCTCATGACAACGCTGTTGCGGAATTGTTTCATGGCGCTTCCAGTGCACAATATGCGCAACATGTCACAGTTGCCCGCACCGCACGACTGCCCCCGCTCCTGGCTGGGCGAACACCACGATCGCCACGCCCGCCGCACGCAGGCCGTGGTGGCGTTGACCTTCGTCATGATGGTAGCGGAGATTGTCGGCGGCACTTATTACGGCTCGATGGCGCTGGTGGCCGACGGCTGGCACATGGCCACGCACGCGGCCGCGCTCAGCGTCGCCGCGCTCGCCTACCGCTATGCCCGCCGCCATGCGCACGATCCCCGCTTCGCCTTCGGCACCGGCAAGGTGGGCGATCTGGCCGGCTTCGCCAGCGCCATCACGCTCGCCATCATCGCGCTGCTGATCGGCGCCGAATCGTTGCGGCGTCTCTTCCAGCCGCAGGCCATCGATTTCCTGCAGGCCGGCGGCATCGCGGTGTTGGGGTTGCTGGTCAACCTGCTCAGCGCCTGGATGCTGCGCGACGACCATCACCATGATCACGATGATGACCACGACCACGACCATGCCGCGCACCAGGACACGAACCTGCGCGCCGCCTATCTGCATGTGCTGGCCGATGCGCTGACCTCGGTTCTCGCCATCCTCGGACTCATTGCCGGCAAGTTCATGGGATGGATCTGGATGGACGCCGCGGCCGGGCTGCTCGGTGCAGCGGTGATCGCCCACTGGTCGCTGGGCCTGGTGCGTTCGGCGGGCCGCACACTGCTCGATTCCCACGATGACGGCGCGCTGGAAAAGCAGGTGCGCGAGCGTCTGGGCCCCACGCTCGGCGACACCACCATCACGGACCTGCACCTGTGGCGCCTCGGTCCCGGGCACCATGGACTGATGCTGACGCTGCGCGGTCCCGATGCCGGCACGCCGGATCAGATCCGTACGCGGCTGGCGGGCATCCCGAGCCTCAGTCATGTCACTGTCGAGATCAATTCCGCATGAGATGGCCGCTCGCACTGGTGGCATTGGTCCCCGTGCTGCCGGCGCAGGCGATTGACCGCATACAGGTGCGTGCAGCAAGTGTTGTCGTTGCCGGCATCCGCACCGCAGATGTCGTCGCCAGCCTGCAGATCCATTCGGCCACGAACAGCGAGCTCGATGTGCATGCCGCCAGCGTGCAGCCGCCGGCCGCGATTGCGGCGCAGACCGGCCCGCTCTCCCTACGCATGCACTGTGTCAATCCGCTGATCCGCGAGCCGCGCTTCGAGTGCAGTGCACTGACGCTGCAGGCGCAGAGTTCCCGCTGGCCGGAACTGCGCCTCGACGGCAAGGCCAGTTTCCGTTCGGATACAGGCGCCTACGCGGCATCCGGCGGTGGCATGCGCATCGCCGGGGCGGCGCTGAAGTTCGACGTCACCAGCACGGCGAATGGCTTGACGGCACGGCTTGATCTGCCCGGGCTGCAGATCGCCGAACTGCGCTCATTGGTGGGCGCACGGTTGCCCTTGCCGAAAGATCTCACGCTCAGCGGCCGCGGAGACCTGCACGCCGTGGTTGAGCAGAATGCCGCAGGTTTTACCGCTGATTTGAAGCTGACACTCTCCGACAGCGGATTCCAGAACGCCAGCTTTACGTGGATCGGCGAGAAGCTCGCGCTGAACGCCCATGTCACAGCCGACCTCTCCAGCGTGCCGCTGACCTTTGCGTTGCAGCTCGGGGCAGACAAGGGACAGGCACTGGCAGGCCCCGTGCTTCTGGATTTCGACAAGAACCCGCTGGACCTCAAGCTCAGCGGCAATTATGCCGACAAGGCCGTGCAGGTATTGAACCTGCAGGGTACGCAGCGCGATCTGCTGCACCTCACCGGCGACGCGCAGATTGGCGTTTCGCCGTTGGCTGTGAACAAGGCTTCGCTCAATGCCACCGACATCCGCTTTCCGGCCGCCTACTCAACCTATCTGCAGCTGTCGCTGGCCACCACGCCCTTCAATCAGCTCGCGACCACGGGAACGGCTGCAGCACGCCTGCAGGTCAGCGACAATCTCCCGACGCAGCTGGACCTGCTGGTACACGAGCTGACACTCAGCGACGCCAGCCGCACACTCCAGGTCGACGGCATCAACAGCGAACTGCACTGGACTGCCGGCGCCACCGGGCCGCCACGTCCTTCGTGGCTGGCGTGGGAGAACTCGCAGGGCTGGGGAATCACTGGTGCCCGCTCGAAACTGGATTTCATCGCTCAGGATCGCGACTTCCGGCTGATCAAGCCGGCGCGCCTGCCATTCTTCGACGGCGCCCTGCTGGTCAACACGCTTGCCGTCGAGCAGATCGGCAGCGCGGCGATAAGCGGCGTGTTCGATGCCGTGATCGAACCCATCAGTGTCGCGCCAATTGCCAAGGCCTTCGGCCTGCCGGAATTTTCCGGCCAGCTATCGGGCCGCATTCCCGGCCTCACCTACAAGGACAAGCTGCTCAGCCTGCAGGGCAACGTCGAAGCCAATGTGTTCGATGGCAGCGTGGTGGCCAGCAACCTGCGCGTGCGCGAGCCGCTCGGGCAGTGGCCACGTCTATATGGCGACATCGTTGGACGCAATCTCGACCTGGAAGCGATCACCAGCACTTTCGAATTCGGCAGCATCACCGGCCGGCTCGACGTGGACCTCACCGGCCTCGAGACCTTCAACTGGACTCCCGTGGCCTTCGACCTCGTCATGGCCACCCCGAAAGGGGACAAATCGCGGCACCGCATCAGCCAGCGCGCCGTGCAAAACCTGTCTGATATCGGCGGTGGCGGCGGCGGTGTCAGCGCTGCACTGCAATCCGGTGCGCTGAAGTTCTTCGACGAGTTCGGCTACGACCGTATCGGTCTTTCCTGCCGGCTGCGCAATGACGTGTGCCAGATGGGTGGCGTTGGCGCGGCCAAGACCGGTTTCTACATCGTCAAGGGCAGTGGCCTGCCCCGCATCGACATTATCGGCAACAACCAGCGCGTCGACTGGCCGCGGCTGATGACGCAGGTCAGCGAGGCCTTGAGCAACCCCGAAGGCATCCAGCTAAAGTAGGCCGATTCAGGCACAGTTCAGTCGCCTTCGGCTTCAATGCACGCATGATCAGGAGTACGAAAATGCCTCAACACCCGCTACGCGGCGTCGCGCGCTTCACCAAGATCGCGCTGGCCAGCCTCGCCATCGCGGCTTGCGTCACCATCAATGTGTACTTCCCCGCTGCCGCGGCAGAGAAGGCCGCGGACCAGATCATCGACGCGGTCACGGGCGCCGCCGGCAATGGCGCGGCGCGCCCGAATGCCGCGCCCGTTACGCCGCCCATCGGGCGGATACAGCGGTCTGAGACCAAGCTGCTCGTGGTCGCGCTCGGCAAGGTGTTGTATGCCGTGGTCCCTGCTGCGCAGGCTCAGGAAGCGGCCAATCTCGACATCTCCTCCCCCGAGATCCGCGCCATCACGGCGTCGATGACGGCGCGCTTCGGCCAGCTGCAGAAGTTCTTCGATGCAGGCGCGCTGGGCATGACCCTGACCGGGCTCATCGAGCTGCGCGATGCCAGCGTGGTGTCGCTCCCCGAGCGGGCGCTGATTGCCCGTCTCGTGTCCGAGGACAACAAGGACCGCGAAACGCTGTACACCGAGATCGCGAAGGCGAACAACCATCCGGAGTGGGCTGGCGACATCCGCAAGATCTTCGCGCGTCGCTGGGTGGAACGCGGTGCGCGCACCAGCTGGTATTACCAGAACGCCACAGGCGCCTGGGTTCAGAAGTAGCCTTGAGCGCGGCGAATCAACGGTAGAGGTTGATCTCGTCGCGCAAGGCGCAGGCGGCGGTGGCGGCGGCGGCGGCGAAATCCGGGCCGCTCGCGGCATAGATGATGCCGCGCGAAGAGTTCAGCACCATTCCCAGTCCAGCCGCCGTTCGGCCTGCGCGCACCGCGGCGGCAACGTCGCCACCCTGCGCACCCACGCCCGGCACCAGGAACGGCAACTCGCCCACTGCCGCGCGAATCTCCGCCAGTTCCTGCGGATAGGTCGCGCCGATCACCAGCATGCAGTTGCCGGTGGAATTCCAGTTCCGCGCCACGCGCTCCGCCACATGGCGATACAGTCGCTTGCCACCGGATTCCAGATCCTGAAAGTCCCGCGCACCCGGATTTGACGTGCGGCACAGGATGATCACGCCGCGATCCTGCCACTTCAGATACGGCTCGACCGAGTCAAAGCCCAGATAGGGATTCACCGTCACCGCATCCGCGCCATAGCGCTCGAAGGATTCCTGCGCATACTTCGCGGCCGTGCTGCCGATGTCGCCGCGCTTGGAATCCAGAATCACCGGCAGTCCGGGATGATGTTCATGGATGTAGCGGATGGTCGCCAGCAACTGGTCTTCCGCGCCAAGCGCTGCGTAGTGCGCAAACTGCGGTTTGAAGCAACAGGCATGCTCTGCCGTGGCGTCGACGATCTGGCGATTGAACTCGAAGATCGGCTGCGGCAGCGCACGCAGGTGCGCGGGCAGTTTTTCGAGCTCCGGGTCCAGACCCACGCACACCAGTGAGTTGTTGCGCGCGGCAGCTGCGTAAAGCTTCGCGACAAAACCTGCTGCTTCAGTCACGGGTGCCAGATCCACGGTTCAGCAGCACTACCGCGGCGGTGAACATCGCCACCACGCACACGATCATGATCGCAAACGCGCCCGGCACGCTCACGTCGGAGGTGCCCAGAAAGCCGTAGCGGAAGGCATTCACCATGTGCAGGATCGGATTCACCATCGAGATCTTCTGCGCCCACGCCGGCAGCAGATCCACCGAATAGAACACGCCACCGAAATAGGTCAGCGGCGTGAGCACGAAGGCCGGAATCCAGTTCACCTGATCGAAGTTCTTGGCGAAGATGGCGTTGATCAGTCCCGCCAGCGAGAACACCGCGGAGGTCAGCAGTACCGCGGAAAGCACGATGCCGATGTGCTGCACCTCCAGGTGATGCGAATGCAGCCAGATGAATATCAGCGCCACCAGCGTGACCACCATTCCCACCAAGATGCCGCGCATCAGGCCACCGCAGACATAGCCCGCCACGATCACCCAGTTGGGCAGCGGCGAGACCAGCAGCTCTTCGATGTGCTTGCCGAACTTGGCCCCGAAGAACGAAGACACCACATTGCCGTAGGAATTGGTGATCACTGACATCATGATCAGGCCAGGGGCGATATAGGCGATGTAGTCGAAGCCGCCCATCGCACCGATGCGCTTGCCCACCAGGCTGCCGAAGATCACGAAATACAGCGTGGTGGTGACTGCGGAGGGCACCAGCGTCTGGCCCCAGATGCGGATGATACGTCCGTATTCGCGGATCACGATGGTGCGGAATCCCACCGCGCGGATCGTCGACAATGGCAATGCCTGGGTGCTCATGGTGCGCGATTCTCCACCAGACGCATGAACATCTCTTCCAGGCGGTTGACCTTGTTGCGCATCGAAATCACATCCACACCCTGCGCGCTCAGGCGGGCAAAGATTTCATTCAGGCTCTGCTCTTTCGAGATCTCGATTTCCAGCGTGTGAGCGTCGACCAGCTTCACGGCCGTGTCTTCCAGCCGCGGCGCGGCAGCCAGCGGATTGCGCAGCGCCAGCAGGAAGCTCTCGGTCTGCAACTTGCGCAGCAGGTTGCTCATGCTGTCGCGCTCGATGATGCGGCCGCCATCGATGATCGCAATATTGCGGCAGAGGCTTTCTGCCTCTTCCAGATAGTGCGTGGTCAGGATGATGGTGGTGCCCTGCTCGTTGATCTGGCGCAGGAAATCCCACATCGAGCGGCGGATCTCGATATCCACGCCAGCGGTGGGTTCATCCAGGATCAGCAGCCGGGGCTCGTGCATCAGTGCGCGTGCAATCATCAGCCGCCGCTTCATGCCGCCGGACAGGGAGCGCGCCATGCTCTTGCGCTTCTCCCACAGCTGCAGCTGCCGGAGGTACTTCTCCGCACGCTCGCGCGCCAGCCCGCGCTCCACCCCATAGAAACCCGCCTGGTTGACCACGATGGTCTCCGGCGACTCGAACATGTTGAAATTGATTTCCTGCGGCACGATGCCGATGCAGGACTTGGCGCGATCGAGCTCGGTGTCGATGTCATGGCCGAAGACGCTGACCTTGCCGGCAGACTTGTTCACCAGTGAAGTGACGATGCCGATCAGCGTGGTCTTGCCGGCGCCGTTGGGACCCAGCATTGCGAAGAAGTCTCCCTCCTGCACCTCCAGATCGATGCCCTTGAGGGCCTGAACACCATTCTTGTAGGTCTTGATGAGACCCTGAACCGCTAGCGCTTGCATCCCGCCATTCTAAAAGAAAAGGCCCCGCGCAGTACGACCGCGCGAGGCCTATCAGGCAGTCGGACGGCTTACTTCGCCAGCCCGAACAGCGTCGAGGGCACCCAGCCCTCGTTGCCCAGCTCATCGGAGGCCTTCCACCAGATGCCATCCTTCTCGCCGGTGGGATACAGCGTCATCCCCGGCTCGAGGTCGCGCACCAGCTTGCCCTTGACGTTGGGCGTCTCGTACATCTTGCCGGGCTTCGCCATCGTCACCGACTGCGAGACATTGTTGGCCTTGGAATCAGGCGCGGAGGCCTTCACGTCCGCCACCATTTTGACGTAGGCGTCAAGGTAAGCCGCCGTCACCACCTGGCCGATCTCGGTGTTGGCATAACTGCTGGCGCCACCGGCCGCGAAACCACCGAAGAACGCGCCGCCGCCGGCACCCCAGCCCAGGTCGGTCTTCTTTGCCGTGCCCTGCGCCAGCGAGACCTGCTCGGTGGAACGCACGTCGGTCAGCGTCAGCACCACGCTCGCCGTCTTGCTCTTGAGGCTGATGCCGCCGGCCACTGCGCCTACGACGCCGCCCACCATGCCACCCAGGATGCCACCGATGTTCTTGCCACCGGAATTTGAATTCTTGTTGACGATGTCGGGGATCAGCACGTAGTCGGCCGCCTTCATCTGGCCCTTGCCGACATTCGCGCCGCCGCGCAGCTCACCACCGCCGGCCAGGGCGCGTTCGGCCTGTGCCGCTTCCAGACCCTTGCCGCGGTCCACCAGCGTGAAGCACTTCGATTCGGCCACGAACACCTTGATCAGCGCCTCGGGAGATTCGAGACCCAGCTCGCGCCACCACTGCACTTCGGGCTCTTTCACGGCCAGCGTGCCAAAGCGCTTTTCGCACTTGGGAATCTCTGGCGGCGGCTTGTCCTTGGCACCGGCAGCAGCACTCAACCCCAGGGCAACCAGTACGGCAGAGGCGACGAGGCCTTGCTTGATTCGATCAGACATTGGTAGAGACTCCCTTCTGTTCATATCGGCCCAATACCCGGAAAGGTAGCACATGCGATAATCGGGAAAAACGTGAAAGGCCTCTCTAATAAATGAACAGTTTGACCACCCTCGCCGCCGACCCCGCCGCGTGGCTGGCGCTGGCTACTTTGATTGCCATGGAAGTGGTTCTGGGGATCGACAACCTGATCTTCATCTCCATCCTGACCAACAAGCTGCCCGAGGAGCACCGCACCAAAGCCCGCCGGGTGGGCATTTCGCTGGCCCTGATCATGCGGCTGGCCCTGCTGGGCATGGTGGCGCTGATTGTCAAAATGACCGCGCCGGTATTCGAAGTGTGGGGCAATGCCTTCTCCTGGCGCGACCTCATCCTGCTGGCCGGCGGCCTGTTCCTGATCTGGAAGGCCACCAAGGAAATCCACCACAACACCGATACCAGTGAGACGCCCGATGTGTTCGAGCCGAAGGCCAGCCTTGGCTTTGCCGCCGCCATCGGCCAGATCATCGTGCTCGACATTGTGTTCTCGGTCGACAGCATCATTACGGCCGTCGGCATGACCGATCACATCCCCATCATGGTCATTGCCGTGGTCGTTACCGTCGGCATCATGCTGTTTGCCGCCACGCCGTTGGCCAACTTCATCAACAACAATCCGACGATCGTCATGCTGGCGCTGGGCTTCCTGCTGATGATCGGCACCACACTGGTGGCCGAGGCCTTCGGCGTGCATGTTCCCAAAGGCTACATCTACACCGCCATGGGATTCTCGGTGCTGGTGGAGCTGCTCAACATGCGCTCCCGCAAGGCGCGCGCGCGCCCCGGCAAATGAATCGCTTCATACCGGATCCCTTCATTCCGGCACTGCTGGCCACCGTGGTGCTGGCCAGCCTGTTTCCCGTTGCGGGAGATGCAGCGGGATATCTCAGCACCGTCGCCACGGCGGCCGTCATGCTGTTGTTCTTCCTGCATGGCCTGAAGCTGCCGCGCGAGAATCTGGTTGCCGCGCTCGTTCACTGGCGGCTGCACCTGCTGATCCTGTGCACGACCTATTTGTTGTTCCCGCTGCTTGGCATGGGCATTTCGAAGTTGTGGCCGTCGCTGCTGCCCGCGAATCTCTGGGCGGGCGTGCTGTTTCTCTGTGCCCTGCCGTCCACGGTGCAGATGTCCATCGCATTCACGTCGCTGGCCAAGGGCAATGTCGCAGCCAGCGTCACTTCGGCGGCTGCCTCGAACCTGCTCGGGATCATGCTCACGCCCGTGATTGCCGGCGCACTGCTGCATGCGCAAGGTGGCGGCGCCGTGCCGCTGTCCGGCATCTGGAAAGTGGTGCTGCAGCTGCTGCTGCCATTTGTGGTCGGGCATCTGCTGCGACCCTTCCTCGCCGGGTGGGCCGCGCGACAGAAGAAACTGATCTCATGGTCGGACCGGCTCACCATTCTGCTGTCGGTATACAGCGCGTTTTCCGCCGCCGTCATCGCCGGCATCTGGGCGCAGGTGCCGTTCACGACCCTGCTGACTCTGGTCGCCGTCTGCGCAACAATCCTGACGATTGCCATGCTGTTCACGCTGCACAGCACACGGCTCGCAGGATTCTCCGTGGCCGACGGCCGCACTGCGCAGTACTGCGGATCCTTCAAGAGCCTGGTCAGCGGCGTGCCCATGGCGCGCGTGCTGTTTCCTTCTGCGGAAATCGGCGCGATCATCCTGCCGATCATGATCTATCACCAGCTGCAATTGATGTTCAGCGCCACCATTGCCCCACGCCAGGCCAAACGCACACCATGATTCCCTACAGAAAGAAACCGCACTTCATTTCGCCCGACGAATGCCCACAGGCTGGCCACGAGCGGATGGCAATGCAGCAGCCATTGGGCAACTTTCACGCCGATGGCGTGCACGAGCCCGAGGCTGCCCTGCTGAAGAAAATGAGCACCACGGGCGCGGTATTCATGATGGGCCAGAACGCGAGCCTGCCCCTGATGCCCGAGCGGCCGCGACTGCTGGATTTCTTTCACTATCGCTTTTCGGACATCGCGTTCCGTCACCTGCTGCAGAGCGCCAAGTGCGCTCTGGATGCCGGGCAATGCGAGACTGTGGTCATCGCCTGCCTGCTGCACGACATCTCGAACGGCGCATTGATCCGCACCGATCATGGTTACTGGGGCGCGCAGATGATCACGCCCTATGTCAGTGAGGAAGTAGCCTGGGCGGTGCAATACCATCAGGCGCTGCGCTACTTTGCCGACGCGTCAGTGGGATTCAAGTATCCCGATGCCTACAACCAGTTCTTCGGCGCGGACTATGCGCCGCCGGAATACATCCAGCAGGCCCACCAGGATGCCCGCAACCATCGCTGGTACATGACCTCGAGACTCATAACCATCTACGACATTTACAGTTTCCAGGATGGCAACGAAGTCGACCCGGAGATCTTCACCGACATCATCGGGCGGCATTTCCGGGAGCCGGAGGAAGGGCTTGGGTTTGACAATTCACCCGTTGCGCACATGTGGCGCACGATGATCTGGCCGAATAACTTTCTCTAGAAGTGGCAAGAGCCTGCTGTTGATGCTTTGCGGCCTGGCGCTGACAGTCAGCGCGGCGGCGGCAGGCGAGTCTGGCAGCGAGCTTGACGAAGTTGCAGTCAATGGCAAGAACTGGCGCGCAAGTAGCGCCACCTGGCCCAGTTGCAGGTCTACGCTTGCCCGACCACAACCTCGCTGATCTGCAGGATCGGAGCCAGGTCGGTGTAGTTCGGAATGTCAGCCAGGATCTCTGCCGCGTGCGGCCCAAATCCACCCTGAAACGACTCGACCGAGTCGCTGTAGAGATGGCACATGGCGATGTACGTCGCAGGCTCGCCGGGCGCCCCGCCTGCCAGCCCCCTGTCGACGGTGTAAAACCGGCATGAATCACCCATGCGCGCTTTTACCATCGGCATATGTTTGTCGCGGTAGTACGTATGATCGAATCGAGCCCCAGGGTTGTTCGCGTACATCACGCTTACCTTGATCATGTCTGGTCTCCCGGTTTGTCGCCCATCTCGCCAGTACACGGTTGCACGCGGCAATCTAACAATATGCGAACCGCAAGTGTCCGTACAAACCATCATCCGCCTCTTGATCTGAACACACTTGGAGAAGTAGCAGGGTCTGGCGACGCCTAGCAGGAGGAAGCACCGACTCGGCTTGCGACCGTAGGCTCTGTCCTACGTTGGCTGCGCACTTCGCGACGTTTCGACACGGGCTTCAGTCCGCGAGGATGGGTCATTGCAAACGAGGTGAGCCATGTCCCAGAAAAAAGGTGATGTCGAGTGCGCCGAGGAAGAACTGCTTCGACTCGGCTACAAGGCGGCGATATTTTCCTTCGACCATGTCCCGGACAAGAAGCTCGGTTCGGATGTCGAACCCCCAGTCACGGACGTGATCGTCCAGAACACGGAAAGCGGCAGGCAGAAGGTATATCCCGTGTCGGGAGCGACCACATGGTCCGCGCGATTCCTCGACGACGTTCGCGCCGGTGCATTTGGATCGGCGCCCAAAGGGCTGGATGATCCCGTGCGCAACGTGGCGATCATCGGCGTAAAGAAGGCTTAGCTGCAGCGAGCTCCGTCAGGCGAATTTCCCAACGATTTCAGCAACGTAGAGCGCCTTGATTAGCCCGTAGCCATTCCCTATCATCAATGGTCGAATCAGCCGATGAGCTGCGGGCAGTCCAGTAACAGAGGCGCTCACGCGGCCTCTGGCAGCATCATTCTTGCGAACAGGGGGGGCATGGCATGAGCTTCAAGACCAAATTGGCGTCGCTGGCGTCATATGACAAAGGCACGATCGAGCTCAACGACGATCTCAAGCACTACGCCTTTTCCAACATTTTCGAAGTCTGCTCCAAGAGCAAACCCTATGAACGGGTGATGGTGGCATCGAATCTCGAATACGCCGCCGAGGCGGTGCGAGCCGAAGGCACGTCGCCCTGGTACACCGCGCCGCATGACGAGTTTGCCACCGTGATGGACGGCGAAATCGAATTCACGTTCTTCCAGCTCACCGACGCAGAGAAGCCCACGCACAAGGCCGGCGCCGCGCGACTGAAGGCCGACCCGAAGGGCAAGCGCATGGGACGCGTCATTGCGCGGCGCGGCCATCAGGTGCTGCTACCCACCGGCAGCGCCTATCAGCTGAAAGCCGCCAATGCATCCGTGACACTCATCCAGACCTCGGCCGGCCCCGAAAGCGTCGAGAAGTGGTCCGACATCTGCGTGCTGAAATAAGCGAAGGAAACATCATGAACGCTGCACTCATCGAGAAAGTCCAGGTCATCGCTTCCGCACCGGATCCGGTCCTGGGCTACAAGAAATTCCAGTTTGGCAGTTTCACGTTCGAGCGTGACGCCTACTTCGTCCACGTGCGCTGGCCAAAGGGCATGCACACGATCGAGGTGGATCGCTTCCTGCGCGCGATGGTGCGCGACATCGGCTGGGGATTCTTCTACGGCTGGATCTTCTTCGACGATGTCTTCGGTACGCAGAACCACTACGGCACGGTCGACATCTTCGCCGGCACGTACAGCAAGGGTCACCGCGACACCAAGGTCGACTTCCTCGAAACCTTCAACACCGACGACGTGCGGCTGGCGTTCGAAACCATTTCGGTGAACTGGATCAACGAGGGCTACGACCCGCTGCGTGCACCGATGGAAACCGGCTCGCCGCTGGGTGCGAAGACCAAGGAAGCCAAGGGCCCGCTGCTGCGCGGCTTCGATCCCGCCCGTCGCATGATGGGCCTGCCAGGCGACGTCACACCGCGTTCGGACGCGAGCGGTCACCCGGTAAATCGCGCCTTCGCCGACGTGAAGGTCGACCAGCCGGTCATCGAGCCGGAGGCCGGATTCGAAGGACAGATCCATGCCTTCAATCTGTACGACCACATCGCCCGCGCGGACATCACGTGGAACCCGTCGTTCACGTCGATCACCGGCGCGTGCATCTGCTGCGTGACCAGCGAAGAGCACATGCTGCCGGTGATCCACGGCAACGATCGCAATGAGTGGTTCATCCAGTTGAGCGATGAGATCCACTGGAACATCCAGGACAAGAGCACCGGCAACCCGCGCGGCCGCATCGTGATGAAATCCGGCGACGTCTGTGCGATGCCGGCAGACATCCGTCACCAGGGGTTTGCACCGAAGCGTTCGATGCTGATGGTGCTCGAGAACGGCACGCCGGGCCTCGAGCAGCGCTACGCCAAGGGTGAGCTGGAGCTGTTCCCGATCACCGCGTCCCGCTGGAAGTAAAGCCGCAGCCGCTCGAGTTTTCAAGTCTTGCAGTTATGGAACCCGGCGGTGCGCAAGTGCTGCCGGGTTTTTCTTTAGGAGCTTTCGATGACCAGGCCCCAATTCCAGACCCAGCTCTTCATCAACAATGAATTCGTCGACGCACAGGATGGCGCCACATTCGATGTGTTCAACCCGTTCGACAACTCGCTGCTGGCGAAGGTTGCCGAGGCGAAGCATGCGGACATTGATCGTGCCGTCGCCGCCGCGCGCAAGGCGTTTCCGGCGTGGGCGGCGATGTCACCTTCGGATCGGGGCGTGCTGATCGGCAAACTCGCCGATGCGATCGAGAAGGACCGTGACAACCTGTCACTGATCGAGACGCTCGACACCGGCCACCCGATTCGCGACACCCGCAATCTGGACGTGATGCGCACGGTCGCCACTTTCCGCTACTTCGCCGGCATGCCGGACAAGAACGAAGGCACGGTGATCCCCGTCGACACCGGCTTCCTGAACTACGTGACGCGCGTGCCGGTAGGGGTGGTTGGACAGGTGGTGCCCTGGAATTTTCCGCTGATGTTCACCAGCTGGAAACTCGGTCCTGCGTTGGCAGCCGGCAACTGCGTCGTGATGAAACAGGCCGAGCTGACGCCGCTGTCGACACTGCGCGTCGCCGAACTGGCGCGCGAAGTCGGCTTCCCACCGGGTGTCATCAACGTGGTGCCGGGTTTCGGCCACATCGCCGGGCAGTACCTGGCCGAGCACAAGGGTGTCGACAAGATTTCGTTCACCGGTTCGACTGCGACTGGCCGCAAGATCGTGCAGGCCTCGGCAGGCAATCTCAAACGCGTGCAGCTGGAACTCGGTGGCAAAGGCGCCAACATCGTGTTCGACGATGCCGACCTCACCAACGCGGTCAACGGTTCAGCGTTCGCAATCTTTCACAATCAGGGGCAGGCCTGCATTGCCGGTTCGCGCCTGCTGCTGCAGGAAAGGATTGCGGACCGCTTTCTCGAGCATTTCCTGAAACTGGCTGCATCGATCCGGCTGGGCGATCCGCTCGATCCGAACACCGAGATGGGTCCGCTGACATCGAAAATGCACCAGGAGCGGGTGCTTAATTTCTGCAAGGTGGCCAAGGACGAAGGCGGCGAGATCCTGCTGGGTGGCAAAGCTCCGACCGCAGCCGGATTGCAGGCAGGTTGTTTTGTCGAGCCCACCGTGGTGCGCGCGAAGCTGGGCGACCGCGTATGCCAGGAAGAAGTGTTCGGCCCCTTCGTTACGGTCTCGACGTTCAAGGACGATGCCGAAGTACTCGCGATGGCCAACAACACCGTCTATGGCCTGGGTGGCGGTCTGTGGACCAGCAACCTGCAACGTGCCCATGTGATGGCACGGAACATGGAAGCGGGCATGGTCTGGGTCAACTGCTACAAGCGTTTTCACCCGGGCTCACCGTTCGGCGGTATCAAGGACTCGGGTTACGGTCGCGAGATGGGGCACTTCGCAATGCATGAATACACCGAGCCGAAGTCGGTGTGGATCAACGTCGACGCCAAGCTGCCGGTGTTCTATCCGCGCTGATCTGGGAGCGATCCAGCGACGATTCGCACGCGCGGCACCTTGGTTTCGCGCGTGAACCGCGCTGCCAGCGCACGGCAGAAGATATAGAACACCGGCGTGAACACCAGCCCGAAAGCCGTCACGCCGATCATGCCGTAGAAGACCGGAACACCCAGCGCCTGGCGCAGCTCCGAGCCAGGCCCGCTGCCGAATGCCAGCGGAATGACGCCGAAGATGAAGGCGGCGGAGGTCATCAGGATCGGTCGCAGTCGGGTGCGCGCCGCATCAATGGCGGCCTGTACGGGCGTTGCACCGTGCTCCTCGGCCTGGCGCGCAAACTCCACGATGAGAATGGCGTTCTTCGCCGCCAGGCCCACCAGCACCACCATGCCGATCTGCGTGAGGATGTTGTTGTCCAGGCCCAGCATGTTCACGCCCAGCAGCGCGGCGAGCAGGCACATCGGCACGATGAGGATGACGGCCAGCGGCAGTGTCAGGCTTTCATACAGCGCCGCGAGGAAGATGAACACGAACACCACCGCCAGCGCGAAGGCCAGGTTGCTGGCGTCGCCCGAGGTCTGCTGCTGGTAGGCCATGTCGGTCCACTCGAAGCTCATGCCCGATGGCAACTGCTCGCGTGCCAGCCGCTCCATTGCAGCCAGCGCTTCACCAGACGAGAACCCCGGCGCGGTATCGCCGCTCAGGTCGGCGGAGGGATAGAGGTTGTAGCGCAGCACGCGCTGGGGTGCGGTCACCGGGTGCAGCGTGGCCACCGCGTCGATCGGCACCATGGCGCCTGAAGTCGAACGGGTCTTCAGGCTGCCGATCCAGTTCTGGTCCTGCCGCCATGCGGCGTCGCCCTGCGCAATGACCTGGAAAGTATGGCCGAGCAGGTTGATGTTGTTGACATAGCTGCCGGCGAGATAGGTCTGCAGCGTGGCGTAGACATTGCGCGCGGGCACGCCGAGCATCTCTGCCTTGTCACGATCGACCACGGCATTGAGCGAAGGATTGCGCGTGTTGAAATTCGTGAATGCCTGGCCGATGGCGGGATCTGCAATCGCGGCTTCCACCAGATTGTTGACAGCCTCCTCCAGCGCGCGATAGCCCAGCCCGCCGCGATCCTCCACCATCATGCGGAATCCGCCTGTCGATCCCAGGCCGCGCACTGAAGCCGGCATCGATATGCGGATGTCGCCGGCCGTGATCACGGCCAGGCGCTTGCGCAGTTCGGCGGCGATGGTCGTGGCGGTCTGCCCCTTTGGCAGCCGTTCGTCGAAGGGATCGAAGATCGCCCAAATCTGCCCGGAGTTGGTGGCGTTGCTGAAGGTGCTGCCATCCATGCCGGAATACACCGATGCATGCCGCACGCCGGGTGTGTTGAGGATGATCGGAATCGCCTGCTGCACGATGGCATCGGTGCGCGCCAGGCTGGTGCCTGGCGGCATCGTGATCGACACCGCGACATTGTTCTGGTCCTGCACCGGTATGAAGCCGCGCGGCGTATCGAAAACACGCCAGCCCGTCAGTACAACGAGGCCGATGAACAGGACGCCGACGAGCATGCCACGGCGCAGGAGCACCGCCGTGCCACGGCCGTAACTCTGCGACATCTGCTCCATCCAGCGGTTGAGCACCTCGCCGACAGCGTGCAGACGCCGGCCGATTGCCGTGGTGCCCGCGTTGGTCTCGTCATGGGGCTTCAGCAGTTTCGCAGCCAGCGCCGGTGACAGAGTCAGCGAAACCAGCAGCGAGATCACCGTCGCCGAAGCGATTGTCAGGGCGAATTGCTTGTAAAACTGGCCGGCGATGCCGCCCATGAATGCGGTGGGGACGAACACCGCAATCAGCACCAGCGCGATGCCGATCAGCGCGCCGCCGACCTCATCCATCGTCAGGTGCGCAGCATCCTTGGGTGTCATGCCGGCGCGCAGGTGTCGCTCGACGTTTTCCACCACCACGATGGCATCGTCCACCACGATGCCGATCGACAGCACCAGCGCGAACATCGACAGATTGTTCAGCGAGAAACCGAAGACGGACATCACCGCCAGGGTTCCGATCAGCGAGACCGGAATGGCCAGCAGCGGAATCAGCGCCGTGCGCCAGCGCTGCAGGAATATCATCACCACGATCACGGCGAGCAGCATCGCTTCCAGCAGCGTACTCTGCACGGCTTCGACGGCGGCCGCCGTGAACGACACGGGATCGAAGATGATTTCATAGGCCACGCCGGGCGGGAACTCCTTCTTCAGCTCCTCCATCGTCTGGCGAATGTTGCTCCAGGTCTCGATGGCATTGGAGTTCGGCGCCTGGCTCACGCTCAGCGACACCGCGGGCTCGGCGTCCTTGTAGGCGTTGATTGCGTAGTTCTGCGCGCCCAGCTCCACACGGGCCACATCCACGATCCGCGTCAGGCGCCCCTGCGCATCGCGCTTGATGATGGCCTGCTCGAATTCTTCCGGCGATGAGAGTCGCCCCTGCGCGCGCACATTGAGCTGGTAGGCAGCCGGTGAGTCATTGAATGGCGGCCCGCCGATCGCACCACCGGCCACCTGCAGGTTGTTGTTGCGCAGCGCCGCCACGACTTCCTGCACGGTGAGGTCGCGACTCGCGGCTTTCTCCGGATCGATCCAGACGCGCATCGCGTAGTCGCGCGCCGCGTTGGTGTTCACGTCGCCAACACCCGGTGTGCGCAGCAAACGCTCTCGCACCTGCAGGCTGGCGTAATTCGCAATGTACTTGCGGTCGACGCTGCCATCGGAAGTGAACATGTGCACGATCAGCAGCGTGTCGTTTGTACCCTTGCGCACCGTGATGCCCAGATCGCGCACTTCCTGCGGCAATTGCGGCAGCACCGTCTGGATGCGGTTCTGCACCTCTACCTGTGCGATATCGACGCTGGTGCCCGCCTTGAACGTCACCGTGATCGACATGCGTCCTTCGCCGGTGGAAGACGAAGACATGTACAGCATGTTCTGGATGCCGTTGATCTGCTGCTCGAGCGGCGCCGCCACGCTTTCAGCGATCTCCTCCGCCGTCGCTCCCGGATACACCGCGCTCACCGAAACGGTGGGCGGTGCGATCTGTGGATACTGGTCCACCGGCAAAGTAAGCCACGCGATCAGGCCGGTCAGCGTGATGACGACAGAGACCGCCGCTGCGAAGATCGGCCGGTCGATGAAGAAATGCGAGAGACGCATGGCCGAAGCTAGCGCGCGTTGCCAGCTGGCAGCGACAGTTTGCTGGTCTCGCCGCGGGACACACCGGAAGGGAATGCCGTCACCGTGCCAGCTGTGACCTTCACCTTGCGGCCCGCGCGCGCGCGCTGCACACCACTGATGATGACGCGATCTGAGGGAGCCAGGCCCGACCGGATCACCCGCAGTCCATCTATGAGCCTGCCCGGCGTCACGACTTTCTGGATGACGATGCCGTCGGCATCGACGGTGTAGACCACCTGTCGCGTCTGGTCCGTCACGATCGCTTCATCCGGCAGCACCAGCGCGTCGAAGGGCGCCGCGGCGAACAATCTCATCTGACCGAACATGCCCGGCGAAATGAATCCGTCCGGGTTGTCGACCACTGCCCGGCCGCGAATCGTGCCCGAGCTGCGGTCCAGCGCGTTGTCGACGAAATCCACGCGGCCCTTCCAGCGGTATTCCGTCTCGTCCTGCAGGCGGATCTCTACCCGGCTGTTGCGCCCGCCAGCACCGCCCTCGCGCCGGTACTTGAGCAATGCCGACTCCGGCGCATCGAACAGGAAGCGGATCGGGTCCTCGCTGACGATGGTGGTGAGCTGCGTGGTATCGGCGGCCACGATATTGCCCGCCGCCAGCCGCCGGAATGAGGCGCGGCCGGAAATCGGCGCCGTGACGCGTGTGAACGAGAGATTGAGCTCGTGGGTAGAGAGTTCCGCTTCGGCTGCTGCGAGACCTGCGGCCGCCTGCAGCTGGGCAGCCGCGCGCAACTCCGCCTGCGACGCGCTGATCAGCTGCGAAGCCACCAATGTCTGCGCCCTTTTCAGCTCCGCATCGGAATTGGCGAGCGCGGCGCGCGCACCCGCCACCGCTGCTCTGGCTCGCGCCAGCGTGGCGGCGTAGGGCCGAGCGTCAATGACGAACAGCAACTGGCCCTTCTTCACCATCTCGCCATCGTTGAAATGTATGGACTCGATTGCGCCACTGACCCGCGGCCGGACATCCACCGTTTCCACGGCCTCGAAGCGGCCGGAATAGTCGTCCCAGTCCGCGACGCGCTGGGTCAGGGGCGAAGCGACGACAACGGTTGGCGGCGCCTGGACGGGCGGGGCCGGATCACTGCAGGCACCGAGCATCGCAACAGCCAGCACAACCGACATTATTCTTGTAGTTATTGCAGCCATACCCTTCAGAGCCATCATCCCGTCCGATTGTGCGGGCAACAATAGCAGCCCGCTGGCCGCAAAGTTACTGGGTGCGCATCGCCGCCTTGCGAAAACAGGACCTGGCAATTGGCGTCTCCCGAGGAATCAGCCAAAATCCTGGCTAGGCGAGCACAGCGCGAGGGTGGTGACCGTTGAAAGCCAGACAACTTTTTCTCGGAATTCTTGCCGTCGCGACGCTGGGCGTCATCGGCTGGCAGTTTGGCATTCACGTCAGGCTGGGCTACAGCGCATTGAACTACTTCAGCTATTTCACGAATCTCTCGAATCTGCTGGCTGCAGTGGTGTTGCTGTTCGGCGCGATTGGAGCGCTGACCGTGCCGCGGCGCAAGTATGTCGGCGCCCGGCTGCGCTACATCTCGACCGTGAACATGATCATCGTCGGTATCGTCTTTGTCCTGCTCCTGCGCAACGAAGACCTGGGTGACATGCGGCCCTGGAACAATGCGCTACTGCACTACGTCATGCCCTGCGTCCTGCTGCTGGACTGGCTGCTGGAGCCCCCGGACAGGCGACTTGATGCCAGGGACTTCCAGTGGTGCTTCGCATTTCCCCTGCTCTACCTTTTGTATGTGCTGTTGCGCGGACACAGGTCCGGTTGGTACCTGTACCCGTTTCTCGATCCGGCCCGGGTCGGCGGCTATGAGATCGTGGCGCTCTACTGCCTGGGAATCCTGTTCGCCTTGTTCCTCGTGGCCGGCGCGCTGCTGCTGATAGCGAATCGCGCCCCTGCAAATATCGGGCAGGCCAGGACATGAAAACAGTCATGCCGATATTGTGCCGCGTACAAGCGTCATATCGGGATCTTTACTCCCGTCCGCAGGAAACTGATTGCCCGCGTGGTGAAGGCGCTGGTCATGGCAGCGGCGGTGCGGTGTCCGGAGCGCTGCTGTTCGCCTCACCGCGCTTCGCAGACGAAGCGCAGCCGGCGCTGCAAAAGATCGAACGGAACGCGCCGCCTTAGACCGGTGGATCCTTCGCGCGCGTGCGCGACACGGCTGTCATGATGCCGATGCCCGCCACGATCAGGCACGCTATCGCAATGTAGGTCGAGCCAATACCGGCGGCCACCAGGGCCCAGGCGATTCCGCCCACCAGCACCGCCAGGCCTATCATGTAAAGAGCGAATGACATTCGAGACTCCTTGCGGCGGTTCGGATTTCGGCTCTGCGTTGAGCGAACTGTACGCAGTCGTGTCCGCAGGGCTGATCAGATGAACGCCGCAGTTTCCGTAGGCCGACGCCTACCCGCCTGCGGTAAGGTTGGGGCAGGGACACGAGTGGCGGAACAATGCAGCGCATGTCGACATCTACCCAGATCCGGGGCCTGGTAATCTGTCTGCTTCTGACCATGGCGGCGGCCGCGGTCGGCGCGGCAGCCTCGATCAACGCGGCCGATTTCTACTCGACACTGCAACTGCCCGCGTGGGCTCCGCCGGCCTGGCTGTTCGGCCCGGTGTGGAGCGTGCTTTATCTGCTGATCGCGATTGCAGCGTGGCTGGTATGGCGCACCCGCGGCCTGGGCGACGCGCGTTTCGCGCTGACGCTTTACGTGGTGCAGCTGGCATTGAACTCGCTGTGGACCTGGCTGTTTTTCGGCTGGCGACAAGGCGCCTGGGCCTTTGCCGATATCGTGATGCTGTGGATCCTGATCGTCGCCACGCTGGTCGCCTTCTGGCGGGTGAAACCGCAGGCCGGCTGGTTGCTGGCGCCATACCTGGCGTGGGTGAGCTTCGCCACCGCGCTTAACTTTGCGGCGTGGCAGATGAATCCCCAGGCCCTAGGCTGAAGGGCGCAGCAGGCCCGGCGTTGTCACCAGTTCCCGCCGCAGCGGTCCTCCCCTATCATCGGCGGATTATTCATGGGGAAGCAAAGATGAGCAAAAAATACCTAACCCGCCGCCAAATCGTGGGTGGCATGGCGCTGGCAGCCGGAGCAGCGGGCACCGCCGGGATATTGGGCAGCCCCGCAGCCACCGCGGCGGAACCGGCTTCACCTGCGCTGCCCGACCTCGGTCCTTCACAGGCGCCGCCCATCACCGACGTGAAGGGCAAGGTCGCCTATGTCACCGGTGGTTCCAGTGGTATCGGCCTCGGAATCGCGCGTGCGCTGCATGAAGCAGGCGCGAAGGTGATCCTTGGCAACTACAACGACGCCCAGTTCGCCGAAGCGCTGAAAAACTTTCCGGCCAACGATCCGCGCGTGTCGACGATTGTCCATGACGTGATGGTGCGCGAGACCTGGGCGAGCAAGGCAGACGAGATCGAGAAGAAGTTTGGCCCGGTGCATATCCTGGTGAACAACGCGGGTGTGGGGCCATTCGCCACCATCGCCGGCGGTTCGGACAAGGACTGGGACTGGTGCATGGGCGTCAACTTCTGGGGGCCTCTGTATGGCGCCCGCACCTTTGTGCCGCGCATGATCGCGAACAAGGAAGGCGCGCACATCGTCACCACTTCTTCCACGGATGGCGTGCTGCTCGGCACCACCGGCATCTATGCGGTGTCGAAGATGGCCGTGTCGGGAATGATGGAACAGCTGCGCCATGAACTGCGCGCGACCAACATCGGCACCTCGAACCTGGTGCCGGGACAGACGTCCACGAATATCGCGCGCAGCGAAACCTACCGTCCGGATTCGATGAAGAACGATGCGCCGGCTGCACCGCGCCCACCCCTCGGAGCACGTCCCGCAGGCGCCGGTGCTACTGCCCGCCCGACGCCTCCGCCGACCACGCCGTTCTGGGCGCGTCCGCAGGATCCTCTCACTGTCGGCAGGCTGGTGGTCAACGGCATCATCAACAACGACATGTGGATCTACCCGGCGCCGGAATATCGCGTGGGTGTGGAAGCACGTGGCATGGCGATGGCCGAATCCATGGTGGCTTTCACGCCGATGCCGGAGCACATCGCGGCCGGCAAGGATCGCTACTACCGCACGCCCATCTACGTGCAGGAAGTGGCGCATCGCCGTGCGACGAAGAAGCGCAACATCCAGGGCGTGTGAAGCTGCCTGGCTCGCCGGCACGATCCTCGTGCTGGCGGGTCACGCTGCGGCAGCTGCGCTGCCCAAACATTCCCTTGTATTGAATCCGGCGCAGCTGCAGGTGCTGCAGCGCCTGGCGTGTGGGCAATCCGCCATCAGCACGGGGATCGAATCAGCAGCCGCGCAATTTGCCGGCAAGGCGGGCGCAGCAAGTGCCATGGTGCGTTGCCCGCTGTCGCGGCGCGTACTGGGCTTTGCAACGTTCTATCAACGCACATGTCTGCGCGCCAGCGCCAGGCAGTGGCAATGCCAGGCACCGGTACCGGGCTTCTACCTGCCCATGGGTTCGCAGCATGTGCCGGTGACCTATCAGCAGGACGACACGAGAGAAGAGACCGCCGCCGCGGTCGCCGAACTGATTGGGCGCAAATACGACTACTCCTTCAACGGCCGCAATCTCTCGCTGATCGTGCGCGGCACATGCCATGTTTCCTGGAATGGACCCGGCATCGCGCAGGGTATGGTCAACTACCTGCTGCGCTGTGGTGATGACGGCGTAATTGTCACCCGGGCCTGCCACCAACAGACATGCAGACTGTTTCCCTCTGCACTCTTCGATCCCAAGTGAAGCGCTTCCACACCGACTCCTGGAGAATGAAATGCAAGCTTCCGCCTGGTACGCCGGTTTTGCCAAGGGTGCCGCGCGCTTCTGCGGCAGGCCACGGATCTTTGTTATCGCGGTGCTCATCATCGCGGTCTGGGTTGTCACGGGTCCGGTCTTTCACTACAGCGACACCTGGCAGCTGGTCATCAACACCGGCACGACGATCATCACCTTCCTCATGGTGTTCCTGATCCAGAACACGCAGAACCGCGACACCGAAGCCATGCAGGTGAAGCTGGATGAACTGATCCGCGCAACCAAGGGCGCTCACAACGCGCTGCTCGATCTGGAGGAACTGGAAGAAGAGGAGCTGCATGCGTTCAAGCGGCGCTATCAAAAGCTAGCTGCAGCGGCACGCGACGATCTCACCTCCGGACTCTGCGACACCGAAACTCCGGAAGCGTGAAGCGCATTGCGCCCGAATGCGCTAGATCCGTGTTTGCAGCAGCGATCCAGCCACCGCAGGATCGTCCGCATCCGTTACCAGCAGCACTCGCAACTGCGAACCTTCCTGCTGCACGTCAATTCCCTCGATCTTGTACAGCGGACTTGTGGAGCGCACCGAGATGATTCTGCCGTCCGCATCGCACCGCCCGATGACAGCCCCTGCACAGGGACCATCGACACGTGAATCAGAGGTATTCTCGGCCACCGCGCTGAACAGACAGCCACCATCCGGCAAAGGCGTGGCATCGGTGAAGCCAAGCGGGATGCCGTGGATGTCACCGAGATCGACGGTCTGCATCTGCCGAGGATCCACGTCGGGAAGGCAGCGGTCGCGCAAGAGTGCGCTTACCACCGATGCAAGATTCCACTGCAGCACCGCGTTGGGTGAATCACCCTTGTTGCCCCGCTGCAGCAGATTCAATCGATCGTTTGCCACCCAGCCGCCTTCCAGATTCAGATCATCGAATGATCGCGACAGCCGCGCATACAGGGCCTCGGCATCGATACTGCGGGGCTTGCCCGAGATCCGGCCATCCACGCCCAGCGCCAGCAGCGCGCCGCGACACCGATGCTCAGTGGAGCCCGACCCCAGGGCCAGCAATACGCCATGCGGGTAGTCCCGGTTGGCGGGCAGGCGCACCAGCACTTCCAGATCGGGCTTGCGCTTCTTGCGCTTCTTCACGCCGTCGGGAAGCCCCCCTGGGAAAAGCCGCAGCAGACTGCCGGGCCTTGCGGGGTCGAATGAGAAACGCCCTAGATGCAGTTCATCGTCAGCTACAACGCAGAGTTCGCCGGCGGTGCAGATGAGACCGCTGGCTGCGCTGAGCCACCCGGGACGGCCAGGCTCGGTGCCCACCTCGAGGTCGAGACTGCGGATGACCCGCAGTAGCAGCGGATCACGCGTGATGGTCGTTGCCGCCGCTCGCGAACAGCTTGCCGGGATTCATGATTCCCTTCGGATCCATCGCATGCTTGATCGCGCGCATCAGCGCGATTTCGGCCTCGCTGCGCGAATAATGCAGGAATGGAATCTTCAGCGAGCCGATGCCGTGCTCCGCTGAAATGGAACCGCGCCGCTGCGACACGATGCTGTAAACCGCATTCTCGATATCGAGCTCGGGGATGCTGTGCCCGGACATGCGCACGGACACATGCAGGTTGCCGTCGGCCACATGCCCGAAGAATACCGAGAACAACTCCGGCCAGCGGCGCTTGAGCTCGCCGCCGATTTCCTCGGCCAGCGGGCCGATCTCGCCGGTGGGCACGCTGACATCAAAGCCCAGCTGCGGCCAGTGAATGCCCTTCGACCATTCGCCTGGAGAATCGCGCACCGCCCAGAGTTCGGTAGCCTCGCGCTGCGACTGCGCGATGGTGGCGTCTTTCACCACACCGGCTTCGATGGCTTCGCCGATCACGGTTTCATAGCGCGCCTGGTCTGCGTCTGGGTCGGTCCCCAGTGTCTCGATCAGCACATAGACGCCATGACCCAGTTCCAGTGGTGGCTTGCGACCCAGCCCTTCCGTACCCATGCGGTAGAAGTCCGGCCACATCACTTCGTACGCGCTGAGCAGCGAGCCGAAGCCGCTGCGCGCACGCTTCAGCAATTCCAGCACGCCGGCATAGTCTTCGACCGCGCAGATGCCGGTGCAATTGCTGCGCGGCTTGGGAAACAGCCGCAGCACGATCTGCGTCACGATGCCCAGCGTACCTTCGGCGCCGATGAACAGCTGCCGCAGGTCATAGCCGGAGTTGTTCTTGATAACCTTGCGCAGCGCATCGATGACCGTGCCATCAGCCAGCACGGCTTCGACACCCAGCACCAGATCACGCGCCATGCCATAGCGCAGCACGCGGTTGCCGCCGGCATTGGTCGAGATATTGCCGCCGATCTGGCAGGAGCCACGACCACCGAGATCCAGCGGGAAAAACAGTTCGACCGCGTCAGCGGCTTTCTGCACGGCCTCCATGGCCACGCCCGCCTCCACCGTGATGGTGCCGGCGGCGGTATCGATTTCCTTGATGGCGCGCATGCGCTCCAGCGAGATGATGACACAGGGGCCGGTCGGCACCGCGCCACCGGCCAGACCGGTGAGTCCGCCCTGCGGTTGCACGGCAATGCTGTGGTCGTTGCAGTAGCGCAGCACTTTCGAAACCTGCTCGGTGGTGCGCGGAAAGACCAGCGCCATCACACCCACATCGCGATTGCCGTGCACGCAATAGTCATGGGTGTGCTTTTCCAGCAGCATGGCATCGGGTGCCAGCGCCACATCGCCCACCAGCGCCACGAGATCGTCGAGAATCTTCTTATCGTTCATTCGGCACGCCCAACCTGCGGTAATACTCGGCGACATTGTCGCGGTATCGCCGCGAATCGTCGACCGAATCTGCAGTGCGGGTGCCCTTGTCCTGGTTCTTCGCCTGCTGTGACTTCAGCGCAGCCAGTTCCAGCTGGTTCACCAGCGCCACCATGCGCTGATATTCCGCAGCCATCGGATCGGCGCCGGTGCGCCGCAGCCGCTGCGACAGTTCATTCAGCGCCGTCACGTCGGATTCGGCCAGCGCGCCGTTCTGCAATTGTTCGCGCAGCTGCTGCAGACGCTGGGCGCTGAGCTGGGTCTGTTCGCGCAGCGCCTGCCGTTCGCCACCGCTAAGCGGCACGCGCTCGCCGGGGCGCACGCCGCCGACAAACCGGCCACCATTACCACCGCCATCGCGGCCGCTGCCGGCGCGGCCGAAGTCACCGGCGCCCCCATTTGCGCCCGCATTCGCACCGCCCTGCTGCCCGGGCTGATTGCCCCCCTGGCCAGCCTGACCCTGACCGCCCTGGCCCTGCTGACCAGACTGGCCGCCATCCTGTCCCGCCTGACCTTGCTGCGCGTTGGGGGAGCGCGCGCCGGCGTCACCACCGCCTCGCTGGTTCTGCGCCAGACCCTGCTGCCGTGCGCGTTCCAGCGCACGCCGCAGATCGCCAAGCTCGGCGAGCAGATCGCCGGCGTCGGCCTCGCGTCCCTGCTTGCGCTGCGTGCCGGATTCCGCCGCTGCCGACTCGGCCGCCTGATCCAGTGACTGCTGCAGTTTCTGCAGTGATTCACCGATCAGCGCTTCGCGTGTTGCGGCCTGCTCGCCACGGCCACGTTCGATGTCACGGGCGCTGCGCGACAGGCTGCCGGAAGTATCGGCTTCCTGCAGATCCTGCGAGGCCTGCGCCAGCTGTTCACTGGCTCGAGGTGCAGCCTGCTGCGCCTGTCGTCGCGTGGAATCGATCTGCTGCTGCAGTTTCTCCAGATCGCCCTGCATCTGCCGCTTCGCGGACGACAGCCGTTCCATCTGTTCGAAACTCAGGCCTGATTCATTCTGCTGCCGATTGTTGGCAAGGGTCGGTGGCGGACGATTGCCGATGGCCGCCCGCAGCTCGCGCTCGGATCTGGCCTGCCGCTCCGCCAGATCACGCGCCGCGTCGCTGAGGTTGGAAAACCGTTCCTGATCGGCCTGCTGTCGGCCACGTTCGAGCTGTTCACGCGCACGATTGAGCTGCTCGGTGGCGCGATTGGCGGCCTGCTTGTCGCCACGATCCTGCGCCTGCTGCATCTGCCGCAGGGCGTCTGCCACCTGGCGCGCGGCTTCTGCTGCGGAGGCTGCGCTCGCGGATTGCTGCTGGCCACCCTGCGAACTCTGCTGACCTTGCGACCCGCCCTGTTGCTGGCCGCGCTGCTGGGCCAGCTGTTCCAGCTGCTGGCGCAACTGTTCGGCCTCGCGCTTCAGCTGTTCCTGCTGCCAGCGCTGCTGCTCGGCCGGCGTGTTGCGGCGTTGCGCTTCGCGTGCCAGCTGTTCCTGCCGACGCGCCAGCTCGCGCAGCTTGCGCAGCGTTTCATCTTCGGCCTGGCCCTGCTGCTGGGCCGACATCTGCGGCTCGGTCTCGTACTGGTTCTTTTCCAGATCGAGCTCGAGCTCGGTCATCTCGGCAACATCGCGACCGGCCTGCGCGCCGCCGCCGCCGCCACCACCGCCGGGGCTCTGCATCGCCACCTGGATGTCACGGAATGCCGATTCGGCGCGCAGCAGATGTTGCAGGGCCTGCTGCTCGTTCTGGATGGCGGCCTTGAGCTCCTGGTCGTTCAGATTCTTGGCCGCCGGCACCATCGCCTTGCCGGCCTCTTCCAGGCTCTTGACGAAATTGTTCACGTTTTCGTCCTGGCCGGTAAGCGCGCGTGCCTTGGCGCGCTCGACCAGCGTGCGCGCCTGATCGGCCAGTGTCTGCTGCACTTCGGCCAGCATGCGGGCGTTGTCGGCCACACGCTCGGCCTCGCGATCGCCCGCATTCTCGCGGGTGCGCTGCAGGTTCCACGTGGCCATCAGCACTTCTTTCTGGCGCTTCGAGATCTCGCCTTCCTCATCACCACCACCGCCGCCGCCACCACCGCCGCCATTGGCCTGCGACTGCGTGAAGCGCCGCTCGAAAGGCTGCACCTGGATCAGGAACAGATCGGTCTGCGCACTGCTGGCATGGTCTTTCGCCAGCGCGTAGTAGCTGACCAGATCGCCGGGCACCAGCAGCGGCGATTCACCACGCGGACCCTTCTGCTGCATCTCTTCCAGCCGCAGCAACGCTGCGGCCTGGACGTCGGGACTGCCGGCCGCCAGTTTCTCGCTGCGCCATTCGCCGCCATTCACCGAGTAGTGCAATTCCAGCGCTTCGAGCCGGAAATCATCGCGGGCGCGCACATTGACCGGCACTTCCTCGATGTTGGTGGCCTGGTAGTCGCGGCCTGGCTTCGCGATCTCGACGGTGGGCTTTTCGTCCGCCACCACTTCGATGAGATAGTCCTGCGTCAGCGGCACGATCTCGTCGCCGAAGCGCGTGGCGATGCGATAGTGGCCGGGCTTCTTCACCGCAATATTGCCGCGACTGGTGGCACCGGATTGCGACAGCCCCGCTTCGCTGCCATTGATCACCAGCAACGGACCCTGCAAAGGCTTGTCGGTCACCACTTCGACGCCGACGCGTGTGCCATCGACTGCACGGATGTCACCGCCGGATTCCTCAGTTCGGCGCGGCAAACCGGTCCATGACGGATATTCATAGGTCAGCCGCAGACTCTGGATCTGCGGCAGATCGACCACATCGATGCGATGTTCACTGCTGCGCAACGCGCCTGCAGTCACGTAATACTTCGCGGCGTCGCGCACCGCGAACAGCGTGAAGGCATAGCCGCCCTTGCCGTCGGCCTGCATGGGCGCGACTTCCCATTCGCCGCCCCCGTCGAATTTCACATGCACGGTGACATCGCTACCGCGATTGGCCACCAGCGCGCCGATGTCCAGATCCTGGTTGCGGCGCACAGTGGTGTCGCCCGGACGAACGGCGATGCCACCCGCCGCGGCGGCGATGGTGGTAGCCGGCGGCAGACGGCCGAGCCACAGGTGCTGGGCGGCTTCGCCGAGCAGACCGCCGAGTTGCAGCGTACCGACCAGCGCAGCTACGCACAGCCCCGCAGCCAGCGCCGGCAACCACAGCCGGCGCGCGGGAATGACCTGTGCAACGGGCTCCTGATCGGCCACGCGCTGCGCATCTTCGGCCAGCAGGTCCAGCAGCACCGAGGCCTTGCCCGGCTGCTTGGCGGATTCCTGCAGATAGGTGGCAATGCGCCCGCCCTGTGCGGGCAGCGCGCTTTCCAGTTGTCGCGCACCGTCTTCGCGCCGCAGCGCGCGCAGTCGCAGCACCAGCCACACGACCACTGCCACCACGGCAGCCACCAGCAGCAGGCGTGCCCCAAGCACCGCGGAATCGGCAAAACCAAAGCGACCCAATGCAAGCGCGCTGAGCAGGGTCAGCACCAGCAGCGCTCCGGCGAGCAATGCCAGTCCCTGTGTGGCCATGATCCACTGCAGGCGGCGACGCGCCTGGGCGAGATAGCTGTCGAGCTGAATGCGGGCTGTCATGCGCTGCGTTCCCTCCGCACATTCAGATGGTAGTTGGCGACCAATGGTTCCAGCAATGCGAGCGCGGCGGCGCCGAGCAGCAGCCAGAACCAGATCGGAAACAGCCGTTCACCCGGCTGGGCCGCTGCTACAGCGGCCTGCGGGGCGGGCTGCAGATCCTGCAGCGCCAGCCAGCGGCTGCGGCTGGCCTCGTCCCAGCGCGCCAGCTGCGATTCCCGCGGGTCGACATTCACGGCGATGAAATCGCTGCGGCCGCTGCCGCGCAGCTCGTAGAAGCCCGGCAGCTCCGGCAGCCACTTCGCGCCGCCGGCCAGGCCGCCCAGCATTGACGCGCGCTTGCCCGCGGGATCGAACACCTGGCCGCCGCCTGCGCGCAATGCTTCCGAATCCAGCGCCGCGCCGACCATGGCCACCGCCGCGTCGGTACGGGTGTTGGCAAGATAGGCCGTGGCTTCCGCGACGAAGCGCACGAACAGCGGATGGATGGCGAGATCATTCCACTGCCGGTCCAGCGGTGAAGTGAACAACAGCAGCTTGCCGCGGCCGAGCGGCTGCTCGAGCATCAAGGGCGTGCCGTTCTCGAAGCGCATCAGCACCTTCGCATCGTCCGGCGCTTCGACCGCCACATGCCTGAAGAAACGGATGCGCCGCCAGGCGCCCGGCTCACGCAGCACGGCATGACTCTGTTCCAGCTCGGCCACGCGTGCGGGTTCGTTGCCAGCGGCGCGGGCGCGGCCGCCTGCCAGCTTGGCGTTGCTCACCGGCACGCGCGGCAGCTGCGCCGCGCGTGCGCCCAGCGTCAGCAGCGCAGCGCCACCGGCGTCCACATACCTGTTCAATGCATCACTGGCCGATTTGTTGAGCAGGCCGGCATCGGACACAACCACTGCCGCGAAATCACTCAACTGGCGCGACACCAGTGCCGAAGGCAGCGCGGACTCGGCCGTGAAGCGCGGACTTGCCAGCGACTGCAGCGCGGCCAGCAGGTAGCGCGCATCGTCGCCATCCGGCGCCGCTGCGATGACCAGCACCTTGGGCTCCACTCTTCGCAGCAGCGCGTAGTACGCATCATCCTGCGGCAGTTCATCGGCGGGCGACAGCTTCGCAGCGAGGCGATGTTCGCCGACGCCCAATGTACCGATCTCGAAGCGCTCGATCAGGGGCAGCGTCGCATCGCGGCGCAGGGCACGTCGCACGCGCTCCACACCATTCACTTCCAGCAGCAGCTCGCGCCCACCCAAGGCTGAGGCATCACCTTCTACTCGCACCAGTACAACACCTGGCTCGCGCTCGGCTTCCCGCACATCGGCCACGCGCAGGTTGGCGTTCTTTGCTTCACCCACATTCACCAGATCGATGTGGATGCCAGGCGGCGGCCGCAGGTCGGCAAAGCGCAGCGGACTTGCCGACTGCTGCATGTCGGTGACCAGATGCACGACGATCTGCTCGCCTGGACCTGCGCCCCAGCTGCCGGATCCCGCCATCAATGCGCCGTAATCCAGGCGCGAGTTGCCCGGCTTCAAGGTGGCCAGCTGCGCCCGCAGCCGGCCAGCTTCCGCCGCGAACACCGGCTGTTGCAGCACCGTCATCCGGTGATCGGCCGCCACCAGCATCGCCCGATCCGCGCCCTTCACCGCGCTGATCAGATTCGTGGCCCGCTCGCGCGCACGCTCCCAGGTACCGGCCTGGTTCATCGACAGCGAGGTGTCGACGACGATGACGTGCAGCGTTGCACCCGTGGCACCCGGCTTCACCAGGCTGCGCCACAGCGGGCCGGCAAATGCGAGCACCAGCAATATCAGCAGCAACGCGCGCAGCGCCAGCAGCAGCCAGTAACGCAGCTCATGCCGGCGACTGCGGCGGATCAGGCTGGCTTCCAGGAACATCAGCGAGGCAAAGGGCCGCTTCTGGTCCGTCTGCCGGGCAAAGCGGTGCAGCCAGATCGGCAGACCGATGCCAACCAGACCCAGCAGGAACCACGGAGCCAGCCACATAAGCCTTATGCCCTCTGCCGGAACATCATGTAACGACGCAGCGCCTTGTCCAGCGGTTCGTCGGTGACCAGCAGCGCATGATCGGCACCCACGCCTGCAGCCACCTTTTTCATGCGCTCCAGATGCTCCGCAACGCGCGTGCGATACGTGGTGCGCAGATAGTCGGGAGACACCTCCAGCTGCTGGCCCGATTCCACATCCTCGAGCAGCACGGACTCATCCCAGTCTGGCGCAAGCTCGGCGCGATCCAGTATCTGGAAGATCATGATGTCGTGACCGCGCCAGGCCAGCGGCTGCACAGCGCGGGTCAGCGCTTCCGGGTCGCAGTACAGATCGGAAATCACCGCCACCAGGCCGCGGCGCTGGCAATGCTCGCGCACCTGACGGAAGGATTCGGAAAGATCGGTCTGGCTGCCTGCTTCCAGCGCATCCAGCGAATGCAGGATGGCGTTGAGACTGCCGGTGCGGCTCGACGCGGGCCGGTAGCTGCGGATCTTCGAGTCAAAGGCAATCAGTCCGGTGGGATCGTGCTGGTGCAGGGCCATGTAGCTCAGCGACGCGGCCAGGAACTTGGCGTAACGCAGTTTGGAGATGGCGCCGGAGGCATAGCCCATCGACGCACTGACATCCAGCACGATCATCAGCCGCGTATTGGTCTCGCCCAGGTAGCGCTTGATGTAAGTGCGATCGGTGCGCGCGAACACATTCCAGTCGACGAAGCGCGGATCATCCCCCTCCGCATACGCCTTGTATTCGGCGAATTCCTGGCTGAAGCCGAACCGCGGGCTGCGATGCATGCCCTGGAAAAAACCCTCCACCGCCGAGCGCGCCACCAGCTCCAGTGTCGACAGACTGGCGAGAACTTCGGGACGCAGCAGCGACGCGGCGGAGGAGGCGTTCATCCGGGCAGCACCGCGTCGACCACCTGGCTCAGCAGCACGTCAGTGGTGATGCCGTCGGATTCCGCCTGATAGTTCGTGAGCACACGGTGCCGCAGCACCGGCAGCGCCAGCGCCCGCAGATCCTCGACCGTCACGTGATAGCGCCCCGCCGACAAGGCGCGGGCCTTTGCCGCCAGCGCCAGGAACTGCGTGGCGCGGATGCTGGCGCCGTAGCGCGCATACTTCTTCACGCTCTCGCCCGCGCTGGCATCGCTCGGGCGTGTTGCGCGCACCAGCGCCACTGCCTTGCGTGCCACCTCGTCATCCATCGGCACCTGCCGCACCAGCCACTGGAACCTGATGATCTCGGCTGCCGTGGTGCAGGCATTGATCGCCGGCGGATCCACGCGCGAGGTGTTTTCCGACACCACGCGCAGTTCATCGGTGGCGTTGAGATAATCCAGCACCACATTGAACAGGAAGCGGTCGAGCTGCGCTTCCGGCAATGGATAGGTGCCTTCCAGTTCGATGGGGTTCTGCGTGGCCAGCACGAAGAACGGCGGCTCGATGAGTCGTGTATTGCCGCGCACCGTGACGCTCAATTCCTGCATGGCCTCGAGCAAGGCGGACTGCGTCTTCGGCGGCGTGCGGTTGATCTCGTCGGCCAGCAGCACATTGGTGAACAGCGGACCGGGCACGAAAGTCCAGGTGCGCTTGCCGGTGCCGACTACCTCTTCCAGGATGTCGGTGCCGGTGATGTCGGTGGGCATCAGGTCCGGTGTGAACTGGATGCGCTTGAAGGTCAGTCCCAGCGCGCTGGCCAGTGTGCGCACCAGCAGCGTCTTGGCCGTGCCGGGCAGACCGGTGATCAGGCAATGGCCGCCCACCAGCAGCGTGATGAGCAATTGCTCCACCACTTCGTCCTGGCCAACGATGAGCTTGCGCACTTCGCCGCGGATGGCATCGAAGGTGGTGCCAAAGCGGTTAACCAGTTCGCGGGTATCAGTGGTTGCGGGTTCGGTCATGGGGTCCGGTCTCCAGTCATTTCCAGCAGCAGTTTCTGGGCGGGCCGAAAGTTCGGCGCCGTATCAAGGGATTCGAGCAGATGGCGGCGCGCCTGCACGCGATCGCCGGTCAGGCGATAGGAGCGCGCCATGCCGAAGTTGGCGGCGGCCGTATCCAGCGGCTGCAATGCCAGCAGTACACGATACTCGCGCAGCGCGTCGGCGCCGCGATTCTGTTCCAGCAGCAGCTGACCCAGGCGGTCGTGGCCATCCACGGCCAGCGGATCGGCGTAGTTCACGGCTGCCAGCACCTCGGTGGCCTCGGCATTGCGCTTCGCCGCCAGCAGCAGGGCGCCGAGTTTGCGCAGGCCCGCAGGATCCCAGCCACCGGCCTTGCGCCAGCTCTGCCAGGCCATGATGGCGGCGGCATTGTTGCCCGCGCCTTCTTCTGCCTCGGCCAGCACTACATAGGCGCTACCGCCACCGGTGAAATCCGGCAGCATGTCGATGGCAGCCTGTGAGGCCTCGCGCGCACTCACCCAGTTGCGTGCGTCCAGCATGGTGTGCGCACGGCGCATCAGCTCGGTCCAGCGCTTCGGATCGGCGAGATAGACGCGATACCGGTCGCGCATGAACTTCTGGAACTCGCGGTCGAAATCATCCGGCGACACCTTGAACACATTGCGCACCGAGGTCTCGGTGGTGGCGTCGTCATTGAACGAGCGCAGGAACTCGACCACCTTCGGAAATCCCCAGCGCGCTTCCGCAAACAGGCAGATGAGGCCGGCCTGCTGATACGAGATCTGCACCTGGTCTTCGTAGGTGGGCCGCATGAAACCGTCGTCCAGACGCGCCACGGGCAACAGCTTGTCGGCGGCAAAGGCATCGACCACTGCCGGCGTGATCGACACGCCCGACGTGGGGCCGGTGGTCCATTCCTCGAGCACCGACAGACCTTCGCTCAGCCAGCGCGGCACACGATGCCTGGTCACCGACAGCGTGAACACATGCGCCATCTCGTGCCACAGCACGCTGCCCCAGTGGAAGTCACCGCTCTTGCGGCCCGCCGGGCTGTCCATCGCGACGAGATGGCCGAAGGTCACCCCCAGCAGTCCGATGCCTGGCAAGCCCGCCGTACGCACGGCGAAGTCATCGTGGTCGGGATAGATTTCCACCGTGATCGGCGCGTCGGGCTTGTAGCCATAGCGCCGCGAGAACGTGGCGATGCTCTCGCGTGCCAGCTTTTCCACATAGGGGCCCAGCGTCGGCACTTCCTGCTTGTTGAGCTGCAGGTTCACGGCCGGGTCCGCAAGCTTCACCATCTCGAACTTCTGCAGGCTGTCGAGCAGACGCAGCGTATTGACCGTGGCCGTGCTGAACGGGTCGCCTTCGAACGCGGCGACCAGATGCGGCCGGGCCTCTTCGATGCGCCCCAGGCGCATGAGATTCAGCGCGTATTCGCGCCGCGCGGACCAGAGATCCGGCTGCACATCCACGGCGCGCTTGTACCAGACATCGGCCTCGGTGTAGCGCCGCCGCCGGATCTCGAAATCCCCGAGCGCCTCGAACAGCGCGCCATAGCGCGGGTTGTAGGCCAGCGCCGCACGCGTCCACTCGCCGGGGTCCCGATTGCGCACCACCTCGATTGCGGCGAGCATGGTATGCGCCTCGACCGGCGGCTTCTGCTGCTGCTGTGCCAGTTGCAGCGCGCGCTGCGCCGCGCGCCCTGCATCGTCGAGACGTCCGGCGTCGATGGCCACGCGTGCGGCCAGCAGATGCGCCTCGATCACATTGGCATTCTCGACCACCAGCGCGGCCAGTCCCTGCGTCACATTGCCTTCGAACTGTTCGCTGCTCACCAGTGCCAGAGCAATGCGCGCCGCGCCATCGCGCGGATTGATCTCCAGCGCCTCCTCGAACAGGCGCTGCGCATCATCCTTCTGGCCCGCGTCGAGGAACATGTGGCCCCAGCGCAGGCGCGGATACACCGCGCGTGCATCGGCCGCGACCGCCGCGCGGAAGAATTCGTTGGCATTGCGCAGATCGCCCAGCGCCCAGGCAGCCTCGGCGCGCACCAGCGCACTGTCATCGCGCAGCAGCGGCCGGTAGCAGCCACGCGCTTCTTCGACGCGGCCATGATGCTGCGGATCGTCGCAGCGGCGCAGCGAGGTGCTGCGCCTTGTGTCGTAGTCGATGTCGACGGCCATGGCCGTGCTCACATGTGCAACGGCAAACAGTGCCAGCAACGCCAGCGCGGGGCGCGATTGTCCGCCGCGTGCCGCACGGTTAAGGTTTGGCATTGAATGAATCTCCTGCACGCGCACCCAACGTCGTCAGCCGCGCATCCACGCGCGCACCCAGCTTTGCCAGCTCCACCAGCACCGGTTCGATGCGGTTGAAATATTCATCCTGCTGCAACTCCTTTCTCTGCAACTGCAGCTGCGCCAGCCGCCGCTCGATACCCGCCTGCTCGGTGCGCATTGCAATGAGCTGCGCATCATTGGCAAACATCGCGGCCGCGCCGAGCCGCGCCACCACGAAGCGCGTGGGCTCGTTGCCGGTGACCTTGGCGTGTTCCGTCACCACCGCCGCATCGGATTTGTAGGCGTCGTTTACTTTGCGTGTGGCGTAGTCGAAAGCTTCCAGAGCCGTGACGGCGCCATCCTTGTCGCGGTCTGCCTCTTCACTGCTCAGGGCCTCCGCCCAGAAGGCGCCAAAGCGCGGCGCATTGCGCTCGCCGCCGGTGCGCGTCGCGGTGATGACCACACGATTCGGCTTCACCCAGCGATCGGCAATCGCGCCACTGGTGCTGGTGGCGTTGACCACGAGCTGCAGCACGCCGGCAGGAATGCGGTCGAGCAGCGCCAGCATTTCGCTGCCGGTGATGTCGGGGCCGGCGACATTGAAGCGGTATTCGCTGCCATCGAAGCTGCCGTGACCCAGCAGCACCAGTACGAACTGGTCGCCTTCACGCAGGCGCTCGGCCACGGCCCGCAGTGCCGCCTGGATGTCTTCGCGGCGCGCGCTCTCGCCCGCCAGTCGCTGCACGCGCGCGACATCGCCCGTGGCGGTCGCGGAGGCTTTGGCCACCTGCTCGCTCCACTTGGTGAAGCGCGCATCGAACTGCGCCTCGCCGCCAAGGCCTGCAATGACCAGCACCTGCGTAGCGGCGGAAGCAGTGCCCGCCAGGAGAAGGCTGCACAGCAGCGTCACACACGGCAGCAGGCGCAACGCACGCGTCACAACCGCCTCCAGTAGCGACGCAGCAGCCACTCGCCCGCCTTCAGCAGCGCCAGCAACAGGAAGGCCAGCGGCATGTTCCACAGGTCCAGCGTCTGCCGCTCCACCATTCCCGCGCGCGAATAACGGATGGCTTCGGGCAGGCCATCGAGATCATCCAGCGACCAGTAGCGGCCGCCGGTGTCGTGCGCGATACGTTCCAGCATCGGCCGATGCTGCCACGCCGAGAACTGTTCCAGCACGCCATCGGCGCGGCGCAGATGCGTAGTGGCCTTGCCGAGCTCGCGCGTGCCGGACATCGCGGTCAGTTCCACGCGATACAGGCCAGCCGCGCGCGCATCGACCGCCACGGTGTAGCGCCCGTCTGCCTTGCCGGAAGGCGTGACGGTGACGGGAGCCTCTGCGCCTGTGTCGGAGGTAGCGCGGATCTGCACCGTCGCATCTGGCACTGGCTTGAAACTCTCGTCCAGCACTTCCGCTTCCAGCGTCACCGGCTGGTCGTCTTCATAGACTGCGCGGTCGCCCTGCAGGGACACGCGCGAGGGCGCTGGTATCGCCAGCGTATAAAGGAGTTGTCGCCAGAAGGTCTCATGGCGCTGATCGGCCAGTGGCAGCTGCATCTGCCAGCGCCAGGTCGTTGCCGTGCCCAGCAGGAAGGAGGCGCCACGGCCATAGCGCTGCGTGACGAGCAAAGGCTCCGCGCGTTCACCGACCACCGACTCGATCAGCACCACCGCGCCCGGCCGCAGGCGGCCCAGTTCCTGGAAATCAGCCAGCGGCGGCAGTTCGGCCCAGGCCTTGTCATTGCGCACAGGGTCGGCATCGAACCGACCCACCGGCGACTCGCGACCATATTCGGTGAGGCGCACGCGACTGGCGCGGGCGCCAAAGGTGCGCGCCGATCCACCCGGCAGCATCGCCGGCAGCAACTGCGAAACCGGCACGCGACTCCAGCCACCGTCGCCGAGGCCATCGCGTCCGGCCAGCAGCAGCAGCGAGCCACCGCGCCGGTCCACGAATTCCTTCAGCCATTCATGCTGGTCGCGTGACAACGCCGCCGCCTCGATGCTGCCCAGCACCACCGCGTCATAGCCAAACAGCTCGGCCGCAGTGGCGGGGAAACCGTTCTCCAGATCACTGCCCGACGCCACACCCTGCCGGTAGTAACGATTGGGAGTGGCGCGCACCGCTGAGGCCAGCCGCAGCCTGCGATCCGCTTCGGCAGCACGGCGGATAAATTTGTATTCCCAGCGCGGCTCGCCTTCCACATACAGCACGCTGCGGCGCCGATCATCCACTTCGATAACGGCGCGCCGCTCGTTGTTGGTCAACAGCGTTTCCTGGGGCACCGCATCGAGCACCACGCGCAGATCGCGCACGCCTGCCTCGCCGGCCGGGAACTCCATCGCCACGGTGGCGAGACCGGGCACGCTGCCGAGCACCACATCCTGCGCGGCGATGATCTTGTCGCCGTCATAGATACGCACCTTCGTGCTCTGCTGCCCCTGATGCCGGATCGACACCGTCGCGGTGGCAGTGGCGCCCGCCACCGCAGTGGGTGGAACCTGCAGCTGCTCCAGTTCCAGATCGTTGCGCGGCTGCTCCGGGCCCACGCCCACCGTGTGCACCGGAATGCCAGCGCTCGCGAACCGCGCCAGCGCGGCTTCACTCAGTGTGCCGCCGGTATCCGCGCCATCCGTGACCAGCACCACGGCTGCGAGCGGCACACTTGCCGCCATCTGCGTCACCGTGTCCAGGGCATCGCCGATGCGCGTGGCCGCCGCACCACCCGACAGTTGCGCCAGTGCATCCACCGACTGCGCGCGATCGGAGAACGAGAACAGCCGCAGATCCGAGCGGGCCGCGATTTCCTTCAGCACGCCGGCATCGAGCGCCGCGACAGCATGGTCGCGGCGTGTGGACGCCGCATCAGCCGCCACATTCATGCTGCCGGAATCATCCATCAGCACGGCCACGACATTCTCGCGATCGCGGATCTGCTCGACGTTCAGCACCGGCCGCCACAGCAGCACCAGCAGCAGCACGAGGAATGCGCTCTGCAGCAGCCCCAGCACGCCAGCCTTCCACCAGCTGAGCTGATGCCGCAGCAGCGTCGCGACAATCGCCACGATGCCGACCACTGCACACAGCCCCAGCACCAACAGCGGCCAGCCACGCGCGAAGGCGAGTTCGCCGCTGCGGAAAGCCCAGAGTGAATGACCCAGCAGGAAATCCAGCATGTTCTAGCGGCCTGCCATCAGTGACTCATCGCATAGATCGCATAGCTGATGCCGAAGCGATAGGCCAGCGCCGTCATCGGCTGCGGATATTCCGGGTCGTCGGCAAGTTCCCAGGCATCGCCCAGGTCCATGTTGAAGTTGATCGCCACCATCAGGCGGCCGGTGTCGTCGAACACGCCGCGCCAGTGCGGCTCGACGCCGTCCTGTTCATAGGTTCGGCCCGACATCAACGCGGCCCTGCCCGGGATCTGGATCTTGTGGTCCAGATCGTAGAGCACATGGAAGACTTCATGACTGTCGGGGATCTCCACCACTTCGCGATCGGGAAACACACGCCGCATCGATTCCATGAATCCTTCCCACTGCGCGCTGCCGTGGAAGTCGTCCACCATCAGAAAGCCGCCACGCAGCAGGTATTCGCGCAGGTTCGCCGCTTCGGCATCATCCAGGTACCAGCGCCCCACTTCGACGCCGTAGATGAAGGGGTATTCAAACAAATCCGGGTCGCCGGGTCGCACCGCAATCAACTCGTCGCGCAGCGGATCCAGTGTGTTGATGCGCGTGAGGCGGCGGACGCCGGTGAGCAGATGCACCTCGGCCTCGGGCGCATCGGTGGTCCAGGAACCGCCGCGACGGAAGCGGCCGAGTCCACCCATGGCGGTATTGTCGTTGTAGGCCAGCCGTGCAAAACGGAACTCGGGCAGCGGCGGCGCCGTGACGACGCTCCCGGGCGCAGAGCCGGGAACACCCGCGGGCAGCAGAGTGCACAAGGCCATGGCAAACGCCAGGCCGAGCTGTCGGCCTGCATGCCTTGCTCGCGATCCCATGCATCGAAACTAACCGCGAATAACGCCCGGCGCCAGCCGAAATGTGCAGTGATGGTGCGTGCGGATTCGTTTACCGACACATGCACGAAAATGCGGAGAAAATGCGAAAGCAGGGAACTATTTGCCGGCGAGATAACGCGCGAGGCCCTGCTGCCCGTCGGCCATCACCAGGCCATGATTCCAGCGAAACATCGGCCCGAGCACCGGCGACATCACATTCATCCACGCGCGCGCCGTGGTGACTTCCCAGTCGTAGCGAACCTCGGTGGCGGCGCCGAGCTGCATCAGCGTCCAGCGGCCCACGCCGTTCAATTGACCTTCGGCGATCGCTTCCATTCTGCTGGGGCGCTGTATCAGCGTGGTCTCCATGGTGAAGGCGAGCTGGTAGGGCAGCGCGCTGCCCCAGGTGAAGCGGCGTTTTGCGCCGATGCCGGCCGCGTCACCACGCACCAGCTCCTCGACGTCCAGCACATAGGACCACCACCTGGGCCAGCTCGCGACGTCGTACAGCGCATCCCACACCGCGCCGATGGGCGCATCCAGATGCCAGTGGGTGACCAGTTCATAACGGCTCATGAGGGGATTTTACACCGGCGCCCGCAGCGCCAGTGCCCATGCGACCACCACCGGACCGAGCGCCAGCGCGGTGGCAAGCCAGGGGGGCGTCTCTTCCAGCAGCCTCGACCCGCGGCCGGTTGCAACCGCAACACCCAGCATTGCGCCGACGATGAAGCCCAGCGCATGTGACAGCACATTGGTGTGATTGCCGGCTTCTGCCTGCGCATCGCCGGCACCGAACAGTGCCAGCACGGCGACGCCCGCCACCAGCGGCACCCAGCGCCGCATCGAACCCTGCGCATGCACGCGGCGCATGCGCCAGGTGTAGGCGGCGATCAATCCCAGTGCCGCGAAAACCGCGGTGGATGCGCCCGCCGACAGATAATGGGACTGCGCCATGACCGCTTCGAGCAGATTGGCCGCGGCTGCCGCCGTGACGATCAGCAGCCATGCCCGCGCATTGCCCCAGATCTGCGCGGCGGAGAATCCCAGCAGCCCGCCGGCGCCCAGGTTGCCCAGCAGATGCGGCGCGTCCCAGTGCAGCGTGAGCGCGGTCCAGGCCCGCCACCATTCACCGCCGCGGATACGTTCGGGATTCATCACGCCCACGGCATAGAGATCGGGCGTAAACCACAGCTGCGCCACGGCCAGCGGCACCAGCAGCAGCACGATGGTGTAAATCACCGCGCCCCACCAGGCATGGGGCTGCAGGGTCATCACCGGTTCCGGCGGGCGCACGACCTGGCGTTCCTGCTCGTACTGCCAGAGATGATGCGTGGCATGGGCGCGCGCCACCGCGTCGACCCACACTACATAGGCATCGCCAACCAGTTCGATCTCGCTGTCGATGCCCACAGCAGTGAGCACGAAGGCGCGCTCGTCGCAGGCGCGGCGGCGGGCGGAACGGAACACCGCAACCGGATTGGGGAAGCTACTTGGCAAACAGCTGCGACAGGTCGCGGAAGGCCTTGAACTCCAGCGCATTGCCGCTGGGGTCCTGGAAGAACATGGTGGCCTGCTCGCCCACCTGCCCCTGAAAACGGATGCCGGGCTCGATGCCGAACGGGACGCCGGCGCGCTTCAGTTTATCGGCGAGTTGATGCCAGCGATCCCATTCCAGCACCACGCCGAAATGCGGCACGGGCACGTCCTTGCCATCCACTGCGTTGTGGACCGGTTTGCGGGTGGCGTCGCCGTGATCGAGATGTACCACGAGCTGGTGACCGAACAGGTCGAAGTCCACCCACTCGGACGAGCTGCGGCCTTCCGGGCAACCCAGCAGTTCGCCGTAGAACCTGCGGGCCTCGGTCAGATCGGTGACGGGAACGGCGAGATGAAAGGGCTGCAGCAACGCGATTTCTCCATCCAGTGAAGGCCTGTATGGCGCCAAAGTCTAGCCGTACAAGGCCTCGAACTCGAAGCTCTCGGGCTGCAGCACGGAGTCGCGCTGCCACTGGACGCGCGCGCGCGTCACAGCCAGCCGCCACGTCTGTTCCACCAGTGCGGTGGCGGTAAATGCCGCGGGCGTCAGCACTGCCGTGCACAGGCCGGCTTCGGGGTCGCGTACGGACTGGTAACGGATTGCCTCGATATTGGCGGCGCGGGCAGTGGTGCCCAGCTGCTGGCAGGCGGAATAGTCGTTGGCGGCGGTCCACCCTGCGGCATCGCGGACGAAAGGGGCGCGAGTCAGATCTATGGAGAGCGCCGCGATTTCGGCCTGGAACAGCGTGTGCGGCAGCGATTCCAGCCGCAGCAGCGACGGGCTGTCCTGCAGGAAACGCCAGCGCCAGTAGCCCAGCTCGGCGCAGGCGGTGCGCCGTTCATCAGCGCCATAAAACACACCCGCATCGGTGGCCGAGCGGAAGCGCGAGCCGCCCGGATGATGCGAGGGATAGCGGAATGGCGTGACCAGCAGGTAATGCCGCGGCGCCGCCGTGGCAGGCAAAGCAGGCTTGGATGTTTCGAGCAGTTGTTCCAGCTGCGCCTGTTCGCGCAGCGTGTCGACCAGCCGCAGCGTGGACACGCGGTGCTGCGCTTCGACCGCGCGCCACAGCCTGCCCTGCCACGGCCTGCCGTCAGCCGTGACTGCGGCTGGCGTCCAGGTAGTGGAGGACACGTACCAGTCCTTCGGCAGTGCGCATCAGGTCGCAGGGCCGCGCGCCAAGCGCCCGGTTCTCGTTGCGCAGCCAGGTCTGCGCATCGCGGTCGGTGCCGACGATGGCATCGAGCGAGCGGTACAGCCGCACGAACAGCAGCGCGAATTCCCATTCCCGCTTGCGCGCCGGCTGCAGGGCATAGTTGCCGCCCACCAGCCGGGACGCGGTGGCGCCACTGACGCCCAGTACATCGGCCAGCGCCGCCTGCGTCAGACCCAGGAAGCCGGCGGCCCGCACCACGGCCTTCGTCAGCGTGGTCGAAGGGTTCGGTGAAGCATCGATTTGTTGCAACGCACCCATATCATCTCCTTTCTGGAGAGAATATAGCGGATTTTTCTTTCTGCCGGAACTCCTAACGCGCTGAATCCGGCTCCAGCCTCAGCAATGCACCGTCCTGCTCGTCAGTAAGCACATAGATCAGGCCATCCGCTCCCTGCCGCACATCACGGATGCGCTGATGCAGGTCCGTGAGCAGGGTTTCGCGCCGCAACTCCTGCAGCTTGTCGTTGAGCACCACCCGCTCCAGGCCGCCGGTGCCGGGAATCTCGCCGCGCCGCACGCTACCCACGAAGACATTGTTCTTCCAGTTGGCAAAACGGTCGCCCGTGTAGACCAGCAGCCCGGACGGACCGATGGACGGCAGCCACACCACCAGCGGTGCGGTGACATCCGGCGCTACCGGCGACTCGGACAGCACGGCGCCATCGTAGCCGTGACCGAAGGTCACGCGCGGCCAGCCGTAATTCTTGCCTGCAAGGATGAGGTTCAATTCATCCCCACCATTTGGCCCATGCTCCGCAGCCAGCACGGCACCGGTGACCGGATTCACCGTCAGCCCCAGCGGATCGCGATGCCCGAGCGTGAATACCGCCGGCGAAACATCCGTCTTGCCGACGAAGGGATTGTCTGCAGGAATGGTGCCGTCATCGCGCACGCGCAGCACCTTGCCGATGGTGTTCTCCATGCGCTGCGCTTCATCGCCCGCGGCGGCGCCGATGATGATGTAGAGCAGGCCGTCCCTGCCAAAGGTGAGGCGCGAACCGCTGGTGCCAGCCGCCTTGCCGAGGAAGATCTCCTGCACATCGGTCAATGCGCTGCCGTTGAAACGCCCACGCATCACCGACAGGCTGCTCAATTGCCGGGCTGGTGCGGCGCCCGCAGCGGCCGGCGCAGGCGTATTACCGGGCTTGTTGAAGGTGAAATACACCAGCTGGTTGTCGGCAAAGCGCGGATGCAGCGCCAGATCGTGCAGGCCGGAGTTGCGGTAGGGCTTCTCGATGACGGGCAGGCCCGTTACTTCCTGCGGCTCGACCACCGTGGGACGACCCGCCGCGCCGACCACATTACGGACCAGACGCAGCTTGCCGCCGCGCTCGCTGACCAGCGCATCGCCATTGGGCAGCAGTGCCTGCGCAAACGGATGCACCAGGCCTTTGGCCACCACCACTACGCGCAGGCGATGCTGCTCGCCGGAGTCGAATACATACGAGGGCTGCGACAGCACGGTCGGCGGGATCGCGGCTGGCGGCGGCTGCTGCGCCCAGGCGGCCGACGTCACGGCCAGAAGAAGAATGATCCGCGCGCATCTGCGATGCATGGCCTGCCCCCTTTTCTTGAATTTCCCGCCAGACACAGCGCCGCACTATAAACGGGTCAGCCCCGGCGTTGACGGGCGGCTGCGCCCTCTGGCCCCAGCACATTGGCCGCCATCAGTTGCAGGCCACGCAGGCTGACCTGGGTGAGGTGCCCGTGATCCGGATCGCGCGCGGCGAGCAGCAAATGCCGCCAGACGCGTGGCTGTTTTTCCCAGCGGGGCCGCACCCAACCCGGGCGATGCAGCGCCAGCCAGTCCAGATCCTGCAGCCGCAGCGCCGCAATGCGCGCGGCCACGTCCGGCGACATGCCCAGCACCACCCGGGCCAGCTGCCGGTTGGCGCGCGCCAGGTGCCAGCCGAATACCAGCACCCGGCGGATGAAATCGCCAGCGCCTTGACCGACGAACACCGGCTCGGTGTGTGACAGCGGCAGGTCGTTGACCATGCGCTGCTCCATGGCCTGCCAGCGCGCTGCGTCGTCGAAGCCGGCGTCGGCCAGCAGATAGGGACTGGCTGCAAGCGCAGCCCGTGCGCCGGCGGTCAGGTCGCGCCAGCCGCCCTGCTGTGCGATCGCAGCCGGGCTGGACGCCGCTGCAGTTGCCGCCATGGCGCCCAGGTATTCCAGACACTGCATGTTGATTTCGACCACGGAATCCAGCGATCCGTCTGCGAGCCAGTGCCCCGCCAGCCACTGATGCCCCACTGCGCCCACCATTTGCCCTGCCATGTCATTCCTCCCTGTTCAGGCGACATAGTCCCTCGCTGGACCATTTTATTAAAGTTTCAAATTTGGGATTATTTTCCCAATTCTGAATTACGCTCATATTTCGCACGAAGCAGGAAAAACAACAATGAGAATCTCCGACGACCGCTACAGTCGTGATCGGCAACGCTTCGATCTGGCCCTGCGTTTCATCCAGCACGAAGCGCGCACGCGCACCATCCGCACCTGGACCGGCCTCACCGACGATCGCATCCGCAAGCTGTATCGTTCATACATCTGCGATGACGGCGGCCCGAATCCGGCGCGCCATCGGGGCAAGTCGCCGCAGCAGGCCACCTTCTTCATCCGCACGCCGCACATGCGGCAGGAAACCGCGGTGCTGGCGAGCGTCTGCTATTTGCTGGGTGTGATGCCGGCGAACCACGTGGCCGATGCGCAGCGCAGCCTGCCCGGCATGCAGCGCGGCGAAGCCTTGTGCGAAGCCTTCGAAACCTATCGCCGGCTGGTGCCCGCGCCGCGCATCAGCTTCGAACACGCGGTCTTTCTGGTCACCGCACTGGCCCGCGGCGATGAACTGTATGCCACGCTATGCACCGATTGCACCGGCCTGATCGTGGTGGACCGTTATGCGGGTCATGCGCGCCGCTGCCTGGCCTGCGAGGAATCGCGCCAGGGGCGGTTGCCGCTGGATGCCTGACAACCTCCGAGCGCGCCTGGCCAGGTACAGCAGCTCGGCGAAGGTTTCGCCGGTCGGTCAACCCGAGGGCGCCTGCATTCGCCCCACCGGAGGAGCCGAGATTCGCGCTCGAATAGAGGCCAACAGTGGCTTTTCGATGCACAGATGAAGCACTACGCCAGCGCCCGTCGCGATAATGATGAGGGAAACGAACAAAATCAGGTTCGGTAACGCCATTCCGGTCAGCACAAACAATTTGGAGGCCAGCGCCATTGCCGGATTGTGAATGAGGTAGATCGAATAAGACGCATCGCCAAGCAAAAGCGGGAACCGATAGCGTCGGAAGCGCTCATTCAGAGCGGGCTGCGTCGCATACAGGACAATCAGGAAGGAAGCGAGACCGAAGAACAGGATCAGCGCTGCACGATGCGGCTCGGATAGTTCTCCCTGCCAACTCCACACTGCGCCGGTTGCCAGGAACAGCAAGTTGCCAGCAAGAAACCCGCCAGCCGGAAGCCTGGGCTTCATCCGCAGTACAACCCAGGCGGCGAACATACCCAGAGCAAAGAGCAGATTGTTGACCGACAGCACATGTGACGCCGGGAAGGCGAGATCCCAGCCAAGGAGGATGTTCGCGGCGAGAATCACGGAAAACCACATCGCGAGAGAAACGCGGCCAGCAATCCGGCTCATCACCAATGTCGCAAAGACGAGATAAAACATCATCTCGTGGATAAGAGTCCACGCAACGATGAGGTGGGGTTCGTGATCCTGGGGCAGGAGAAGAAGACTCAGCACCAGCGCAGAGATTGATTTGTGGTACGGCTCACCCCATGACGGAACGAACAGCCAGAATGGCGCGAGTGCGAGCGTAACCAGGATGTAGACCGGATAGATGCGAACAACGCGCTTCTGCAGGTAAGGCAAAACCTTGCCCGTCCCCACGTCGCCGTGGTGAACGTAGTAGATGATGAAGCCACTGAGAACGAAGAAAAACTGCACTCCCGCGCTGCCGAAAGCGAAGATCCTCATGAGATCAGTACTGTCCCCGTACACAGCGACCATAATGCCTGCGTGCATGAGTACGACCAGGAGTGCAGCGAAGCCCCTGTAAACTTGCAGGACCGAAAGCAATGCCACCCCTTTGAATGCCCTGAATCGCGGACGGACATTCCCGAGTGGGGCAGATTATCTGACGGCGGTCACTCAGAGTTATCCAATCAAGGGGTCTGGCCAGCATGCGCGCCGCTGCCTGGCCTGCGAAGAATCGCGCCAGGAACGATTGCCGCTGGACGCCTGACGGCGTCCCGCGCGCTTATTCAGCCGCCGTTGGGGTCGGCATTGTTATGATCCCCTTTGAAAATGTCCCCAGAAAACCTGTTTGCCGGCGCGTACCTCGACCGGCGCGCGGAAGCGCGTCTCAGCGATGATTGGCTGGCAGAAGCCCGGGGCGATGCGGGCACCCTCTATATAGGCATGCGGCACAGCGCGGCGCTGGTCCATGCCGGCGCTGGGGGCGCCACGCGCGTGGCATTCCTCTCCGGCACCGACGCGCGCATCAGAGCCAGCGACGACCCGGAGCGCATGGTGCTGCTGGGCTGGTACCAGGAACAGCGCTGCGTGCTGGTCGATCTGGAACCTGCGCTGGCGATCGAACAGGCCGGCGAAACCTTTGCCGAGCTGCGGCCACTGGCTTCCGAACTGCCCGCCACCGAGGCCAGCCTGCTGGCCTATGCGCGCGCGCTCAATCTCTGGCGTGCCAATCATCGCTTCTGCAGTCGCTGCGGCACCGCGAACCAGGCCACGCGCGCGGGTCACGCGCGGCTGTGTCCCTCCTGCGGCTTCCAGAGCTTTCCGCGTCTGGACCCCGCCGTCATCGTGCTGGTGCATGACGGCGTGCGTGCACTGCTGGGCCGGCAGGCCAGCTGGCCTGCCGGCCGCTATTCCACGATTGCGGGCTTCGTCGAGCCTGGGGAATCGCTCGAGGATGCGGTGCGCCGTGAGGTCTACGAGGAAACCGGCGTTACCACGCACGGCGTTGCCTACCATTCCTCGCAACCATGGCCTTTCCCCTCGTCACTGATGCTGGGTTTCGTGGCTCTGGCCACGCACGCCCAACCCGTGATGCGCGATGGCGAGCTGGAGGACGCGCGCTGGTTCTCGCGTGAGGAACTGCGCCGTGGCGTGGTGTCATTGCCACCGCGCGAAGCCATTTCGCTGCGCCTGATCGAGCACTGGCTGAATCATGGCGGCTAAGGCCCGCGCACGACACTGGCTGCTCGCGGCAGCCCTGTTCCTTGCGCCTTGTCTCGCCACTGCGGACATCAAGGTCACCGTCGTGGGCGTGGAAGGCGAGACCCATGCGAATGTGATGGCGCGGCTCAGCGCCGAGCGCTATCGCGACCAGAAGGTGGTGGACGAGGACACCGCGCGGCGGCTGTTCAACCGCATCGATGGCGAAGTGAAAGATGCGCTGCGGCCATTCGGCTATTACGAACCCGAGGTGATGTCCGAATTCCGCGCCGAGGGCAAGGACTGGCACTTCGACGTGCGCATCAACCCCGGCACGCCGGTGCGCATCCGCGAGCTCAGCATCAAGGTGCAAGGCCCGGGCGCCGACGATGTCGCCTTCGAGCCGATCCGTAACCAGACACTGGTTCGTTCCGGCATGCGCCTTTATCACCGTTCCTATGAAGAACTGAAAGGTGAACTGACCCGCGCCGCGGCGGCCAACGGCTATCTCGCAGCGCGGCTGCTGAAGAACGAGATGCTGGTGGATGCCGCCGGACACACGGCCAGCATCACGCTGCTGCTCGACACCGGTCCGCGCTACCGCTTCGGCCATATCGAGATCGAGCAGAACCTCATCCGGCCGTCGCTGATGCAGCGCTTCCTGCGCTTTCGTGAAGGCGATTTCTACAGTTCCACAGAACTGCTGCGTACCCAGTTTGCACTCGACGACAGCCTGTATTTTGCGGCGGTCGATGTGGAGCCTGGGACACCCGATGCGCAGATGCTGACGGTGCCGGTGCGCATCACGGCCACCAAGAGCCGCTGGCAGCTGGCGCTGGGCGGCGGCTACGGCACCGACACTGGCATACGCGGCACGCTGGGCTGGACCAATACGCGCGTCAATGATCGCGGCCATCGCCTGCGCTTCGAGTTGAAGGCATCCGCCAGCACGCGGCGGGTGAACTCGCGCTATGACATCCCCATTGGCGATCCAGCCCTGGAAAAATTCTCGATCGAAGGCATCAATGAGTTCGAGGAGCTCAGCGACCTGGATACCAACGAGAGCACGCTCAGGCCTTCGGTCACGCGCGTGTATGGCCGATGGCAGACCGTGACCTCGCTTTCCGCCACCCACACCACCACCGATGACGGTGAAACCAGGCTGGTCAGCAACCTGCTGGTGCCCGGCATCGCCATTGCTTCCGTGCCGGAAGGATTCCTGGGCGAGTCACTGTTCAGTCGCGCCTTCTACGCGGAACTGATCGGTTCGCACAATGCGCTGGGCTCGGATTCGGATTTCCTGCGGCTGCTGCTGCAGGCGG
>JANPGU010000180.1:0-9586 GCA_031424095.1 Gammaproteobacteria bacterium | reverse complement strand
CGCGGCGTTGCCGGCCCGGCTAGCCATCGCCCGCGCGCCACCAGCCACAGCATCACCACCAGCAACAGGAACGGCACCATCGACAGCAGGTCGGCGTAGGGTCCTTCGAAGAAGGGGTTGCTGCCCGTGGACCAGCGCTGCAGGGCGGCATCGAAGTCGCTGGTCACACCAGCCAGGAAAGCGATGACGATGCCGGCGATGGCGCCGCCCGCGATATACCCCGAAGCAAACAGCACGCCGGGGCCGCGGTCGGTGAGCGCTGCGAACTGGGTTTCATCCAGCTTTGCGGCTTCGGGTTCCTTGCGCTTCTTGCGGTCGACGAAATAACGCAGCATGCCGCCGATGAAGATCGGCGCCGTGGAAGAAATGGGCAGATACACGCCCACCGCGAATGCCAGCGAGGGCACACCGGAAATTTCCATCAGCAGCGCGATCATGGCGCCGAACAGGATCAGGTCCCAGGGCAGTTCGCGGTCGAGAATGCCTTTGATGATGTAGGAGACCAGCGTCGCCTTGGGTGCGTCGAACTTGCGCACCTCGGTGCCGTCGGGGCGGGTGTTGTGTACGCCATTGATGCCCGGGTCCACCAGCCACACCGCCCGGCCGGTGTCATCGACCAGGTACTTGCCAGCCGGTGCGCCCTCGAGGGTGGTCTTGTGCCAGACGTGATAGCTGGCCGGATCATCCTTGGCCTGCGGTCCGGTGAGGGATTCGCGCGCCGTTCCCAGCGTGCTCGCGTCGGTGGTCAGACCCTGCGGCACCACCTGGGCAATCGGCACATACACCGTGGCGGTGTCATTGAGCTTCAGCAGAATGGGGCCCATCAGCAGGGCGGAGGCGAATGCGCCGAAGAGGATGGAGATCTGCTGCAGTTTCGGCGTGCTGCCCACCAGGAAGCCAGTCTTCAGATCCTGCGAGGTGGTGCCGCCATTGGAGCAGGCGATGCAGACGATGCCGCCAACCGAGAGCGCGGTGACATACCAGGCACCGCCGGTCCAGCCAACGATCAGGAACACCAGGCAGGTGAGCATCAGCGTGGCGATGGTCATGCCCGAAATGGGATTGGAGGTGGAACCGATTTCACCGGTGAGTCGCGACGAGACCGTCACGAACAGCGCACCGAGAATCAGGATGAGCAGGGCGCCAAGCAGATTCATGTGCAGGGCGGGGACGATCATGATGACGGCCAGCAGCGCCAGCACGCCGATGCCGACGAACTTCAACGGCAGATCCTGATCCCGGCGATCGGTGCTGCCCGTTCCCCTGCGCGCCGCGCCCACGTCGCCGAAGCCCTGCCTGATCGAGCTTGCGATCAGCGGCAACGAACGGATCAGGCTTATGATGCCGGCGGCCGCCACGGCGCCGGCGCCGATGTACAGCACGTAGGCATTGCGGATGGCGCCGGGACCCATCTCGGCAATCGGCATCGTGCCAGGCGCCAGGATGCCGGGCACCCTGGCGCCAAAGAACATGATCATCGGGATCAGCAGCAGGTAGGTCATGAAGCCGCCGGCGAACATCATCGCACCCACACGCGGGCCGATGATGTAGCCGACGCCCAGCAATTCCGGTGACACTTCGGCAGCGATGGAGCCGCCTTTCAGCGGTGCGCCAAACACCATGCCGGGCGCATCGCGCCAGCCCTTGAACGCGACATTCAGCGCCTTGTAGGCAAGACCGATGCCGAAGCCGGTGAAGATGGTGCGCGCGCTGATGTTGCCCAGTTTGCTGTCGATCGCCAGTGGGTCTGCGGCGGCGCGCGATTCTTCCGACGCACCGGCCTTCAGCACCTCGGCGCAGGCCGTGCCTTCCGGATACTTCAGGATGCCATGCTGGTTCACGATCAGTGCGCGGCGCAGCGGAATCATCATCAGGATGCCGAGCAGCCCACCCAGCACCGCCACCAGCAGCACACGGGTGAGTTCCAGATCGAAGCCCAGGATCAGGATGGCTGGCATCGTGACGCCCACGCCGAAGGCAATGGATTCGCCGGCGGAACCCGCGGTCTGCACGATGTTGTGCTCGAGGATGCTGGCGTCGCGAACCTTGAATTTGGACAGCAGACGGAACAGCGTGATCGAGATGACGGCAACCGGAATCGAGGCGCTGACCGTGAGACCGACCTTCAGCACCAGATAAAGCGAAGAGGCGCCGAACACGATCCCGAGAATGGTGCCGGTGATGACGGCCCGCAGCGTCATTTCAGGCAGGCGCGTTACTGCGGGAATGTAGGGCCGGTGGGCCAGCTTCTCGGTATTCATGCGCCTGAGCCTAACTTACTTTCTGCTGCAGCAATACTCGCAGCAGGGCCAGCAGCGCGATGGGCTGACTGACCGGCAAATGGTGGTGACTACAAGGAATGCCGGTGACCGAACCCACCTTGGGCAGGCAGTTCGCGAGCAGTGCTGCCCGGGCAGGTGTTACCACGAGACTTTCCTCGCCGTAGATGAAATCCACCGGTGTGGGCAGATCCTTCAGCACGTCGGCATCGTTGATGCCCGGCCCGTTGCGGCGTTGCTGGAACAGGCGCGTGACGTTCTCGTCGAACTTCCATACCCATTCATTGCCTTCCTGCCGCACCGAGGCGCGCGCCATATGTTGCATGGCTGCCGCCGGTGCCGGTTCCACTGGCTTCAACAGGAATCGCCTGAGGATCGATTCGGCATCCGGATAGCGTTTCTTCGGCCGCCACTCCTCATCGAAGCCGCGCAGCGGATCAGCCTCGGATCCCAGTCGCGAATCCACCACGATGGCGCGCTGGAACAGTTCGGGCCGCGCGGCGCAGGCATAGAGCAGGGCGCGACCGCCAAAGCTGTGGCCAATGGCGCTGCAGCCGGCGATGTCGGTGGCCTCGATGAGGCCGGTGATTTCGTCATTGAAATGCGCATGGCTGTAGTCGCTGCGGTGCTCGCTGTCGCCCATGCCGCCGAAGTCCGGCGCAATGACGCGGTAATGCACGGCCAGCCAGGGGGCGATGAAATCCCACCAGTGCGCATGCGCGAGGAAGCCGTGCAGCAGCAGCACGGTCGGTGCATCGGCGGGGCCTGGCCACTCGAGATAGTGCATGCGAATGCCGGCGATCCGGGCAAAACGGGATTTGCCGGGAAGCTCGAGCGAGCGTTGCAGGTACGTATCGAAGGATGCGTTGAGCGGGTCGATCATGCGGTCTCGTTGACAGTGCGCAGCGGAAGGTAGTGTAGTTCCGGGAATGTCGCGCGCAAATCTGTCGTCATGGATGCTGATCAGCATGGTCATTGGCCCGCAGGCCTTGGCCGCGCAGCCGCAGCTTGTTCCCACCCCGCGGGCACAGAGCCTGCCCGCAAGTGCGACCAACCGGCCGTTTCTGGCGGCGGCCCAGGCGCAGCAGCCGGTGGATCTGGCCGCGCGCGGCTATGTGGAGTCGGAGCTGCTGGTCAGTGGCTACGCCAATGTCTACGACTGGGCAGAGGCCGGCAGTGCGGCAGCGGTGGCTGTGCGCACCGCCGATGTGCCGTATACCACGCGCATCCTGGTAAGGCGGCCGCTGGCTGCGCGCAAATTCAGCGGCCGGGTGGTGCTCGAGCTGCTGAACCCCAGCGGCCAATATGATTTCGCGCCGCTGTGGGGCTTTTCATACGAACATTTCCTGCGGCGCGGCGATGTCTGGGTCGGCGTCACCGTCAAGCCGGTGGCCCTCGCCAGCCTGCAGGAATTCGACGCGGTGCGCTATGGGGCGCTGGGCTTTGCCCTGCGTCAGCCGGCGGACTGCACCGACCCCGCCGATGCCGAGAACGGGCTGGCCTGGGACGTCATTGCCCAGGTGGGTGCGTTGCTGCGCAGTTCGAGCAAGGAAAATCCGCTGCTCGATCTGAATCCGCAGCGCCTGGTGGCCGCGGGCTACTCGCAGACCGGCGGCTATGTCACCACCTTTGCCAATGTACTGCACGGCACCCTGAGGCTCGGCGACGGCGCACCGGTGTTCAATGGTTATCTCAATGCGGCCGGTGCCACCGCAGCCCCCATCAGGCAATGCGCCGCGCCGCTGGCTGCTGGCGATGCGCGGCGCCATGCACTGCCGCGCGATGTGCCCTTCGTGGCCGTGATGACGCAATCCGATTTCAATCGCGCGCTGCCAGCGCGACGTGATGACAGCGATACGGCGAACGATGTGTTCCGCCTCTACGAAATTGCCGGCGCCGCACACTCGGGCCCTTTCGCTGCGGGATTGCCAGCACAGAAGGATCTGGCGCTGCTTGGCCTGGCGGTGCCACCGGATAACCTGTGCCGTGAACCGCGCAGCGACTTTCCGCTTGGACTTGCCTTCAATGCGATCTGGCAGCAGTTCGATGAACTGCTGCTGCAGAAGCTGCCGATGGTCACCGTGGCACGCATCGAGACCGACGCCGCACTGGCGCCGCTGACCGACGCGAACGGCAATGCGCGCGGCGGCTGGCGTCTGCCGCAGATCGAAGTGCCGCTGGCGCGCTACGTCGGACACAGCACGCCCGCGGATGACAGTGCGCGCGCCACCAGCGTGTGCGCGCTGACGGGCGCGATGCAACGCTTCGAGCCTGCCAAGCTCAAGGCGCTGTATCGCGATCGCAATGAATTCCTGCGCCGCTTCAATACGGCAGTGGATGGCGCGGTGCGCGGGCGTCTGCTGTTGAAGGAAGACGCTGACGCCATCAAGGCTGCTGCGGCCCGTTCGCCGCCCGTGTTCTGAAGTGCGCGCGCGTGGCAAGGCGCGCGAACCCGCTGCGGCGCCTGCCGGGTTCCTGCGCGGCCATCAGGTGGCGCGCGTGCTGGCGGTGGCAGTGCCGCTGGCGATTTTTCTGGTGTGGTGGGGCATCTGGGGCGCGCACGGCGACCTGGTGTCAGAGCTGGAAGTCGCGGCCATAGTGACACGAGACGACGGCAAGACCTGCGTGGTGCGCGTGGAGTCCGGTCAGGAAGTGCGGATCATCAAGCCGCGCAATGTCGTGGTTGGCATGCGCCTGCGCATGCGTCGCAGCGAATACGACAATGGTGAGCTGCGCTTTGACCTCATCGGGCGTGACGTGGCGGGGAAAGTGGAGGGCGTCGCCGGAGAGTGATGCAGCGCCAGCGCCCGCTCACGGCATGGCGGGCTGCAGTTCCAGATCCGGCACCCGCTCCTGCAGGAAGCTCGTGGCATTCGGGCCGCGCAACCCGGCCAGTGCTGCAAGCACCGAGCCGTGTGTATCCAGTGCATATGCCATGTCCCAACTGGGAAAGCGGCGCTGCACGCTGCCGAAACCCTGCTGCACGATCGTGAACTGCTCGTGGCGCCGATCGAGTTCGATCCGGCCAGCCAGCATCAGCACCTGCTCGTATTCGCCTTCGAGAAGCTGGCAGAAGCGGTCGCCGTCAAACACCAGCAGGCCCGTTATGCCCCGTACACGATTGTGGCTGCGCGCCCTGCGCACGATATCCGCGATGCCGCGAACATCCGCTGCCGGCGCCAGAACGCTGGTATAAACAAGTTCAAATATCAATGCAGGCCTCGACTGGTTCTTGCACCGGGCAACAATACGGAGCGCAGGTGAATCTTCCTACGTCAAATCACATGTCGAGCGTGGCCGCCGGGATCCAGCAGGACAGCGCTGATACTCCCGTTGTCGCCTGCGCGGAATGCCCACTGCGCAAGGTGGGGACCTTTTCGCCCAACGGTGCCGAAGAAGTGGCGTTCATCCAGACCTTCAAGCGCGGTGAGATAACGGTGAAGGCGGGTGACCTGCTGGTGCGCGAGGGCGTGAATTCCGGCGAGTTCTACACCTTGCTGCGCGGCTGGGCATTTCGCTACCGCACGATCAGCAATGGCAACCGGCAGATCCTCAACTTCCTGCTGCCGGGAGATTTCATCGGCCTGCAGGAAAAGCTGGGGGCGCATGCGAGCAACGGTGTCGAAGTGCTGACCGATGCGCGCTTCTGCCGGTTTCCGTCCGACCGTCTGTGGGACCTCTATCGCAATCATCCCTCGTTGAGCTATGACATCACCTGGATCGCAGCGCATGAAGAGCTCATCGTCGATGAAAACCTGGTGTCCGTGGGGCAGAGGACGGCCGCGCAACGCATCGCCATGCTGATGATCCACCTGTTCAAGCGTGCCGAATCGGTGGCGTTGAAGGACGCTGCAGGTTCGGTGCCGTTTCCGGTGAGCCAGCAGCACATGGCCGATGCACTGGGATTGTCGCTGGTGCACACGAACAAGACGCTGGGCAAGCTTACGCGGCAGGGCTATTTCAAGGTGAAGGATGGCCGCCTGACCATCGGCAAGCTGGATTCGCTGCATGCGCTGGCCGACTATTTCACGCTGCCGTTGCGTGGCCGGCCGCTGATCTAGCGCTCTTGCCGTGCAACGAAAAGAGCCAGGCAGATGCCTGGCTCCTGTTCACTGGCTTAGAACGACGAGTTATCGGGCGTTTGCCGAGCGCCGCGCTGCCGGTGCAAAGGTGCCCTCGTTGTCCGAGAAGATGATCTCGACCCGGCGGTTCTGCTGCCGACCAGCGGCCGTGTCGTTGCCGGTCACCGGATAGCCTTCACCCAGACCGGACGCCGATACGCGTGCGGCATCCAGCCCCATGAACGCCAGCCGCGACGCAACGCTCTGGGCGCGCTGTTCCGAGAGGCGCTGATTGAAGGAATCATCGCCCACGCTGTCCGTGTGGCCTTCGACCATCACCTTCGCCTTCGCATTGCCAGTGAGGTAGGCCGCCACCTGCTGCAGCGACCGGTCGGCGCCGGGCTTCAGCGAAGACGAGCCACTGTCGAACAGCACGTCGCCCAGTGTCACGACCATGCCGCGATCCGTTTTCTGCGCCTTCATGTCTTCGATCAGCTTGTTGGCTGCATCGAGCTGCGCCTGCGTGCGATCCCGTTCGGCTGCAGTCTGCTGCGCCAGCTGCGCGATCCGCATCGATTCCTGCTCAGCAGTTTCAGCCTTGTGCTTGGCTTCTTCGGCCAGCGCCTGTGCTTGACCAGCTCTGGCCTGTGCTTCCCGCGCTTCTTTTTCGCGTGCGCTGATGATGATGGCGGAGCGTTCGCCTTCAGCCTGTTCCACGCTCTTGCGGAACTCGGCGCCTTCCTGTCGCGCCATCGCGGTCTTCGCCGACTGCTCGGCAAGATACGCCAGGTGATCCACTTCGCTGCGTGGCTTGCCCTTCTTGAGCGCCATTTCCGCGGCATCCAGGTTCTTGCGCGCAGCGTCGACGTCGACTCGTGCCGCATCATTCAGATTGGTCTGCGCGGAAGCGCGTGCCACGGCGCTGCGTGCCGAAACCATGGCAGTGGACTCCTTGGGAGTGCTGGCGCATGCGCCTAGTCCCAGCGCCAAAGCCACAGCAAGCGCCACTGCACCCCGCGAGTTCGATCGTTTCGAGTTGTTCATGTTCCTTTCCTATTGGTTCGCAGCGGGCGTCTGACGGGTGGTTTCGGTACGCAGTGCCCTGTTTGCCGCATCCGCTTCCCTAGCAGCTTTCTCGGACTTGGCACGTTCCGTGGAAGCCAGCGCGAGCTTGGCGGATGCTGTCGCGAGTTCCGCGGCTGCAGTTGCCTCCTGCGTCTTGCCCTTTTCCGACAGTGCCTTGGAGCGATCGAGCTCAGTGCGCGCATTGGCCAGCGGCGCTGGTGCGTACTGGCCGGCACCGGCAGCATCGGCCTGCTGGATCAGGACAGTAGCGGTGTTTGCTTCCGCCACTGGCTCGCGGGGGGCGCTTGCGCACCCGGCCACCAATGCAGCAGTGAGCAAAGTCGGTATGGCGAACATTCGCAGTTGCTTCATGATGGCTTTCCTTGCGGTGTTGATTCGATTACTTGTTGTCGAGCTTCTGCACGGCATTGCTGCGTGCCTTCTCGGCTTCCAGCGTTACCTTCGCGGCGCTCTTGGCAACGTCGTGCGCGGCTTCGGCCTTCACGTTGCAGTCCTTCTGCATGGCAGCGGCCATGCCGTCACAGACCTGCTTGGCAATCTTCAGGTCACCATCGATCTTGGCCACGGCCACGTTGTAGTTGGCTTCGGCACGATCTTCGATGGCATCGCCGCGGTCATCCGGATCAGCGGAAACAGCTTCCTTGGCGGTGTCGGCAGCTACTTCACTGCGATCGGCCAGGGCTTCATTGACGTCTTCGGCCTTTTCAGTCTGGGCCTTGGCTACGTCGGCATTCACTTCAGCGGGCGTCTCGCGCTTGCTGCAGGCTGCCAGGGCAGCGAGTGATCCGATCAGGACTACAGCCAGTGGCTTGGTCAGTGAATTCATTTGAGGTCTCCGTTGCGTCATCTGTTATGGAACCCGTGAGTCCGGGCGTGGCGGAAGTGTGTCCGCACTACCGTTCATGGGCAGCAGGCGAGCGCCGGGTGCGAAGCTAGGACGACGCCTACGCAGCACGATTCCCATAGCGTCGACCACAGCGCGTGGATCGTGCAGAATTGCGCGCCGGTCTCCGCTGGCGGCAATCAATAATCAGAAAATGGGGATGCAACGATGACACTACGTACTGTCTGCCCAGCCGTGCTAATCGCAGTCTTCGCCAACGCAACCCTTGCCGCCCAGCCCGCCTGCGATCGCAACTGCCTGGAAAGCTTCGTGGATCGTTACCTCGATGCCGTCACGGTGAACGAGCCGGTGCGCGTACCCATCTCGCCCAACGTGAAGTTCACCGAAGATGGTCAGCGGCTGCTGATCGGCGACGGGCTGTGGAACACGATGAAGGGCAAGGGCAAATACCGGCTGTTCGTGACGGATGTGGCAGCGGGATCAGTGACCTTCCTGGGCACCATCCAGGAAGATCATCGCGAACCGGCCAATTTCAACGGCTCACTGCTGGCGCTGCGTCTGCGCGTGCAGAACCAGCAGATCACCGAAGTGGAACAGATCGTGTTCCGCTTCCCCAATGAGACGGGCGAGAACGCCAATCGCACCTACAACCGCGTCGATGCGATGCTGACGCATCCGAAGTACCTGCAGGCGGTGCCGGTCGGCGACCGCATGTCGCGCACGGATCTGGTCACCCAGGGCAACAAGTACTTCAGCGGCATGCAGAAGAACGATGGCAAGGGCGATTATCCCTTTGGCCCGGAGTGTCTGCGGCACGAGAACGGCGGCCAGTCCACGAGCGCGCCCACGCCTGCGGGCCAGACCAAGCCTGATCCCCGGACGGCAAGCGTCTATTCGGGACAGTGGAACTGCCTGGAGCAGTTCCAGTCCGGGCTGATCCACTTCGTCAATCGCATCCGCGACCGCCGCTTCGTCGCCGTCGACCAGGAGCGCGGCATCGTGTTCGCGTTTGCCTTCTTCGATCATTCCGGCGGCGAGACCCGCAAGTTCAAGTCGCCCAGCGGCCGAGACATCGTGGCCGGGCCGGTGCAGCCACATACCTGGCAGATTGCCGAGATCTTCAAGCTCGAGAAGGGCCTGATCACGAAGATCGACGCCTTCCTGCAGCGTTCTCCGTATGGCATGAACGCCGGCTGGAGCACCTGGGAACAGGGCATGTCGGATCAGGCGCGCGACGTCACCATGGAGAAGCCGGCCTGGATCTTCTGAATCAGACCCCGGATGAAGTGGCGGGCGGACTGCACGGCCACCTCAAC
>JANPGU010000179.1:0-4897 GCA_031424095.1 Gammaproteobacteria bacterium | reverse complement strand
CGCGAGCTGTAGCCGTCCGCACCGACGACAAGGTCGAAGCGTCCCGTCGTGCCATCGGAAAAGCGCACCGACACTCCCCGACCATCGTCTGCGAGTGAATCCGCGGTAACGCCCAGACGGATTTGCGCTCCGGACTCGCGGGCGCGATTGCCCAGCACCTGATGCAGGGCAGGACGGGCGATACCCAGATTGGCGGGATAACCTTCGACGAGCCGGTGTGAAGGTATGGTTGCGACCTTCTGACCGGAGGGTATGTAGACCTCCACTTCGTCAAAGCCGTAACCGGCCGATACATAGTCATCGAGGATCCCGAGCGCCTTGGCCGCGCGGATCACGTTGGCCTGCTGGATGATGCCGACGCCATAAACGGCCCAGTTCGGGTCCTTCTCTATGATCGTGACGCGATGCCCGTCGCGCCCAAGCGCGATCGCCGCGGTCAGGCCGCCGATGCCGCCGCCGACCACCAGTATGCTGCAGTCCTTCAACCGAACCCCCGTCGCCGCTGGGATGTAATGCGGCAGGCGTCAGGAATAGCACGTTGCGACGGGCCCGGTACAACGCATAAATCGGATCGGTGTCGATCGTTTCCGCTGATATCAGCGGCGGGCGTTCAGGCCATGGCCGCTTCGCGGATCCGTGCCACCAGCCAGCCGAGCGCCGGATCGGAGCCCCGACCGCGGTGATACTGAATCATCTCGCGCATGACCGGAAAGTCAAACGGCAAGGGTTGCCACGCAATCGGCAGTGTGGTCGCCATGGTTCGCGCCAGGCGCTCCTGCATCAGGGTCAGACGTTTCGTACCGATCAGCAGCGCGGGAACCTGCGTGAATGAGCAGGCCATGATCTCGATCTGTCGCTCGCGGCCCCGCGCATTCAGCTGATCCTCGGAAAAAGACGCCCGCTCCGCGACAGTTGGGCCAATGGCCACCGCCACATGCCGCGCCGCGTAGAAGTCTTCCTCGGTGAGTGGGGCTGCCAATTGCGGATTGCCCGACCAGCCCGCCACCACATACCGTTCCTCGAACAGCAATTCGGCGGGATGGTCGCGCAGACAATGCCCTTGCGGCACGAGCAGCACGTCGATTTCACCCTGTTCGAGCAGGGACAAGGCGAGGTCCGACGGGGTCTGCAGATCGAGACGAATCCAGGGGCCCTGCACCTGCAGCAAGCCGGTCAATCGCGGAAACAGCACCGTGGACAGATAGTCGGAGATGCAGAGGCGGAACCATTGAGTAGATGTCATGGGATCGAAGTGCCGTCCCTGCACGAACATCCGGTCGACGCTGCCCAGCAGTTCCGTCAGTGCCGGCTGCAGTTGCAGCGCCTTGGACGTGGGAATCATCTTCTTCCCCTGGATCTCGAGCAGCGGATCGTTGAAGAAATCGCGCAGCCGGGCCAGCGCGGCGCTGACGGCAGGTTGGCTCAAATGCAATCGTTCGGCGGCGCGCGAAACGCTGCGCAACTCGATCAATACCGCGAGCGTAACGAGAAGATTAAGATCCAGACCCTTGAACCGCATTGGCTACCTATCGGGAAAAGCTTTCGTTTTGGATCAGAAGATGCGATTTCACTTGTGCCGCGTAATGCCCCTTAATCGCAAGACTACAAGTAGCCGGGGGGCTTATGCATACGTTCCGCAAAATACCCGTCAGCGCGGGAGTTGTTGCTCTGGGTCTGTCGTCGCTAGTCACCGGCCAGGAAGTGCCGCCGCCGCAGGAGGGACTGGAGGAAGTTGTCGTGACGGCGCAACGGCGGGAAGAAAACCTGCAGAAGGCCGCAATAGCAGTCTCGGCAGTCTCTGGCAGCACTCTGACCGAACAGAGCGTGACTCAGGCCACCGATCTCACCCGTTTGGTGCCGTCGATTCAGGTTGCTCCGGCCGCCTCGCTGACCCAGTTCTACCTGCGCGGCGTCGGCACGTTTGGTGCCAATGCATTCGCGGAACAAGGCGTCGCCTTCAACATGGACGGCGTCTACCTTTCGCGCCCCGCAGCGCCAGCCTCTTTGTTTTACGACCTCGAACGCATCGAGGTGCTGAAGGGGCCGCAGGGCACCCTGTACGGGCGCAACGCCTCCGGTGGCGCTGTCAACGTGATCACGGCGAAGCCGCAACCTGGCGAAGGTGGCGGATTCCTTACCGCAGAAATCGGCAACTTCGACACGTTCAAGGCCTCCGGCGCCGTGAACCTGCCGGCTGGAGACCGCTCTGCATTCCGGTTCTCGGGCCAGGTCGCCAACCACGACGGCTATCTCAGCGACGGCTATGACGATGAGGACTCCTGGGCGCTGCGCGGCCAGTACCGGTTCGACTCGGATCTCGTGAATCTGAAGATCATGGCGGACTATGCCCAGGTGGACGGCATGGGCAGCGGTGGCACCATCTTGCCGCTGATCGGCAACCGCCTGGGTCCGAGCGACCCCGCGGTAATCGCCGCTTACCGGGCTCGACCACCATCAGCTCCAGTGCCCCAGGTGACGGCATTGGGTGACGGCTATCAGGACAACACGTTCTATGGCGTGCTGACAACGCTCGACTTCCATCTCGGCGATATCACCGCGACGTTGATTCCGGCGTACCGCAAGACGCAACTTGATTTCCTGAGCTACGCTTCAGGCTTCAAGATCGATGTGACGGAAGACTCCAAGCAGAAGTCGGTCGAGGGGCGGCTCGCGGGTCAGGCTGAACGCATGAAATGGGTCGCCGGCGCCTACTGGTTTGACGAGAGCGTCGACGCCAACCAGTTCTATGACCAGGCCAGCAATGGAACGAAGATCATTTCCTCCCTTGGCACCACCAGCTACGCGTTGTTTGGCGAAGGAACCTTGTCACTGACAGACCGCTGGCGCCTGACAGGCGGTCTGCGTTACACCAAGGACAACAAGACGCAGGACACCGAGGCGCACACGCTGCCCTTCGTCGGTTTCGTCCCGCCAGGCCCGCCCAACTTCATTCCGATCATCCTCGATATTCAGACCTTCGCCACCACCGACGTGGACTTCAAGAAGACCACGTGGAAAGCCGGAATGGAATTCGATGCCGGCATGCGCTCACTACTTTACGCAACGGTGGCAACGGGTTTCAAGTCGGGCATCCTCTATTCGGCACTGGGACGGAACTACTCGGCACCCGAGGACATGACGGCCTACACGTTCGGCTCGAAGAACCGCTTCCTCGATAACACACTGCAGATCAATGCCGAGGCCTTCTACTGGGACTATCAGGACCAGCAGATCTCCCATCTTGGCCCGGTGCAGGTCGCGAGCACGCCGGGTGGCCCTGTGTACGGCCCGGTGTTTCTGACGGAAAACGCGGGCGCGGCGACCATCTATGGTGCTGAAGTGGAGTTGCTCTGGCAGCCGGTTTCCCAGGGACTGCTCTCGGTGAATCTGCAGTGGCTCGACACGAACTACGACGAACTGCGGTACCAGGCCTATTCGGTTTCGGGACCCGCGCCAGTGGTCGGCTGCGCCGTGACGCCCACTACGCAACTCGGTGCCTCTCCCGCTGCCCGGATCTACAATGTCGACTGCTCCGGTCGTCCGCTGGTCAATGCGCCGGAATTTGCGCTCAACGCAGGTTACCAGCACCACTTCAACCTTCCAGGTGGAAGCCGCCTCACTGCGGCGGTCGACACGCGCATCGAATCGTCACGCTACCTGTCCCTGGATTTCCTGGATCTGGGCAGGCAGGACAACTACATGATGTCCAACGCGCGCCTCACCTGGGAACCACAGGGCGGCAAGCTGGCCCTGACTGCCTTCGTGAACAACCTCGAAGATGAACTGGTGTTCTCGAATTCGCTGCAGAGTCCGGCGAAGTCTGGCGTGCTCTATAACCAGATGCGACCGCCACGGACATACGGGGTGCGTGCGTCCTACCAGTTCTGATTGCAAGGCAATGGCATGAAGTTCGCGGCAGAGAAATATGCACTGTTGATGGCGGCCGCCTTGTGTGCGGCCGCGCTGCCTGCGGCCGAGCCGGCCAATGCCTCGTCCAGATTCATCACACTCGGAACGCAAGGCGGCCCACTGGCTTCGGCTGGCCGCTCGCAGCCTGCAAACGCGCTGGTCGTGGGTGGCGATCTCTATCTCATCGATGCCGGCGATGGCACGGTTGGCCAGCTCGCCAAAGCGAAACTCACGCTGCTTCCGCTTCGCGCAGTGTTCCTGAGCCACCTGCACTTCGACCATGTCGGTGGACTGTCCGCTGTACTGGGGCTTCGCAACCAGATCGATGCGCCGGGCATCGTGACCATCTACGGCCCACCCGGCACGCGTTCAATGGTGGATGGATTGCTCACCGCCATGGTGCCTTCCGCCGATGCCGGGTACGGCGTACAGGGTGAGCCCTGGGCCGCGCCGGGAAAGCACGTTCGGGTTGTAGAGATTGGCGATGGTGACAAGGTCGAACTCAAGGGACTGACGATCACGGCAGCGCAGAATTCGCACTACAGTTTTGCCGCAGGCAGCGACGTGGATCGACGCTTCAAATCCCTGTCGCTGCGATTCGATCTGCCTGGCCGCAAGCTGCTGTACACCGGTGACACCGGTCCGAGCCCCGCCGTCGAACGCCTCGCCAAAGGTGCCGATCTGCTCGTCGCAGAAATGATTGATGTCGAGCAAACCCTCCAGGATGTGACACGCACCCGGCCTGACCTCTCCGCTGACCAGCGACAGGAGCTGGTCGCGCACCTCTCCCAGCACCATCTCTCACCGCTCCAGGTTGGCGAGCTCGCCGCGCGCGCCGAAGCCAAGGCGCTGGTCATTACTCATCTTGTGCCGGGCCGCATGGAGGCTGCGGAACAGGCGCGCTACATGAACGACATTCGGCTCAGTTTCCAGGGCCCTGTGACGATCGCGACAGACCTCGGCGAATATTAGGCGCATCAGGCGATGA
>JANPGU010000178.1:0-8304 GCA_031424095.1 Gammaproteobacteria bacterium | reverse complement strand
CGCATTGGCGTCGTACTGCCAGATGCCGGCACGCAGCGGCAGTTCCGGGCAAGGCGTCTTGCCCTTGGCGCCGGGCTGACGCGCCGGTGACTCACAGGCATTGCTCTCGGAGCCGGAGTTGATGAACAGCTTGCCCGCGGCATCGATGACGAACGGATGCATCGGGTGATCGCCGCTCTGCGGCAGACCGGTGATGACCTTTTCCGGCTTGCCCTGCGGCAGGGGATTTCCCGCGGTCAGCGCGAAGCGCAGGATGTAGTCGTTCTGTTCCGCATACAGCGCGTCTTTATAGAGTGCGATGCCCGTGCCGCCGGTGGCCTTTTCGGGCACGCCGTCGCCGATCCGGTCGATGATCTCGGCCTTGCCGTCGCCGTCTTTATCCTGCAGCGCGACGATGAAGCCACCGGCTGGCGGCGTATCGAAGCCGAAATACTGGCCGCTCCAGGTGTTGACGTAGACCACGCCTGCTGACGAAACCGTCATGTGGCGCGCATGGCCGATGTTGTCGGCGAAGATCGTGGCGCAGAAGCCGGGAGCCAGCGAAAGGCCACCGTTGTCACCCGGACAGGTTGGCGCGGGTGCCGCGGCCACGGGCGGTTCGCTGCGACTGCAGGCGCCGAGCGCGAGCAGCAATGCAGGGCCGATGATCTTGAGCTGGTTCATGCGCGCGTCCCCAGAAATGGTGTACCGAGACGCGCGACTTTACTCTGGATCAGCGAATCACGCCGCAGGCAATGCGGTCGCCCGAGTCACCCGACGGCTGCGTGGTGTAGTCATCGCGCTTCGCATGCACGATGACGGCGCGACCGACCAGATCGCTGGGCCCACCGTCACGCAGCGTCGCGCCGGCGATGGTGGCGTTGATCGCCACACGGCCGGTGGCATCGGACTGGATGTTCGGGATATCGCCCAGATGCCTCGCTGCCGCCGTCGGCCCACCGTGTTCGGCATGCGCCGGATTGAAATGATCGCCCGCGCTTTTTGCATCAGGTGCGGAGCAGTCACCGATCTCATGCATGTGGAAGCCATGTTCCGTGCTCGGTGCGAGGCCACTGATTTCGCCCGCAAGGGTGACGCCAGCCGATGACGCGGTCAGTTGCAATGCGCCGGCGACGGAGCTGCCTGATGAACCTGCCAGCACTGTTGCTGCATTGGCGGGTGCCGCTTCCACAACGGCGGTGGCCGGAGCGGCAGGGGCCGCTGGGGGCGGAGGGGCTTCAGCACGGCTGCAGGCAACCAAAACGGCGAACGGTATCAGCAAAGCGAATGTGTGCGACTTCATGGTTGTCCTCTGGAAACTGGTGCTGAGAAGATCTGCACCCTGCGCGAAGCCAGCGCCCGACACAGTCAACGGAAATGAACTTCGCGCGTCAGCTTTTTCCTACGCGCTAGTTGCGCAGCAGCGAAAGGAGCGGTTTCGTTCCCCGGCGACGCTGCCTGTGCGCGCGGGAAAACGGCCCCTTGCGCGCCTGCCATGCGTGGAACACCACGGGGTTGATATACGACTTGCGGCACACCGCAGGCGTATTGCGCAGTTCGGTGGCGACCTCGCCCACTACCCTGGCAAGCGTCTTGCGGCAGGCGCTGTCGGTGCAAGGCTGCGGCGGGCTTATTCCCGCGGCATCCCAGTCTTGGCCAGGTCGTTGCGCAGGATTCGCCGCAACTTCGGCAATGCCCTGCCGAATTCGTGCATGCGGCCGTGTTTGATCTCATCCTTGGCGGTCCGCCACTGCGCGTGATACCGATACTGCTTGCGACCGCGCGCATCCCTGCCGGTGGCCTGGATGTGGCCTTTCGGGTCGGGGCAGATCCACACATTTTCATAGGCAGGCGGAATCGCCAGTGCTCGAATTCGAGCCAGCGTGGCTTTGTCCCGAACCGGTCGGCCCCTGGCAGTGTGATAGGTGAACGATGCCGGGTACCAAGAGGGCTTACTTGGTGGGTTGCGGTGTGCGGTCTCTCCACCTCCGTTCAGGAGGTGGAGAAGCGGGTGTCAATCGCTAGCGGGTATGGCGGTCGATGTCCCGATCCATATTCTTGTCGTGATCGGCCTTTGCGTTGCCGTATTTCTTCTGGACCTTGCCAGCAACCTCGCGTACAGCGCCCTTTACCTGCTGCGTGCCGTTGGACGTAGCCTTGCCCACGTTTTTCTGAACCTTGCCGGCGGCCTCGTTGGCGGCGCCCTTCACCTGATCCTTGTTCATTGCGATTCCCCGGTTGATTAAAGTCTGAATGCCCAACCGCCCGCGCGGTGTGGTTGCTATTCAAAACTCTTGCGCCGCAGTGAAAAGCCAGCGCACTGCAAAACCGGCTGTGGGCTCTTTCCTACGTTAAAAGACACCTGGGTTGGGACGTCCTACTCCAGGTGGAGGTATCGACCTACAGCAATCGTCCTGCCGCATCCCCAGGATCCGCCGATGCTATTGAACCGCCTCCAGATCGAAGACCCCGAATTGCCCGACCTGTACGAGCAGGCCTTCGTCAAGACGGTGCAGCGATTGCGCGGCTCCGAGGGTATCGCTTCAGTGGCCGAACTGGTCGAATCACTGCGCACGTATGAGCGCTACAGCGATGAGTTCGTCAAGGCGTTGAAGCGCGGCGCCTCAGTCCAGGAAGCATGGCGTAGTGGCACAGTGCCTGAACAGGCCGCCGTCGAGCACGCCTTCGTATTCGTCCGGTTTCATTCTGTATTGCCGCCCAACCCTGAACAGATGCGGGCGCTGAACGGTTGGCTTGCAACGGGGCAGCCGCTCTAATCTGCTGAGGCGAATTGTCCCGGTGCTACCGGATGTGGCACATCCCAGCCGAAATAAACCTCGGTCTCGATGATCCTGCCGTCGCGTACGCGATGCAGTTCCGAGTTGCGGAACCGCTTCATACGGGTGCTGCCTTCGTAGACGACCCACGCCCATTCGCCAGACTCACTGCCGTGGATGAAGGTCATGGCCGCGATTGCTTCGCTATTTGGCCAGCAGCGCGAGAAATAGGTTACACGGTCGATCGCGTTGTCGAGCGGGCTCGTGAAGCGGTAGTCGAAACCGATTAGCGACTCGATCGCGGTGCGATCCTTGTCGACGTAGGCCTGCAGCGCCTTGCGCGCGGTTGCCAGTGGTCCAGTGTCGTCGATCATCAGGCGCACCCATGGGCTTTTTCACGATCAGTATATATCCCGCCCGGCGGCTTGCAGCAAGGGCTCTCGGCATGTACTCGCGGACCATCGAGGTGCTCGACCAGCGTGGCATCGCGGAGCGGTTCATCTCGCAGGGGACATTGCACAAGGCGGTGCACTTCCACATACCCCTCGACATCAGCGATTTTCCCACTCGGCAGAACTACACACTCGGGCTGGAGCAGCACCGCATTGAGCGCATCCTCGCCGAGTGGGTCGATGAGCTGAAGGTGCCAATTCTGCGCGGGTGTGAAGTGGCGGGTTTCGCGCAGGACGATGCGAGTATCAAGGTCACGCTCGCCGATGGCCAGACGCTGCGCGCGCAGTATCTGGTCGGTTGCGATGGCGGCCGGCATCGCATTCGCTGGCTGCGATGCGACGACGAGCTGGTTGATCACCGAGGCCATGACGACTGACGAACCAAAGTGGGGATTTCACAAGGACGCGACGGGCACGCACGCGATCGGCAAGGCGGACAATGACGGCGCCGGCATCGTGCGACCGAGGCGCAACTGCGGCTGGGGGACCATCGCTCAATTCATCGGCGCCGCCACCACCTGCGCCAACGACTTCGGTATCCAATTCGTTCGGTCCAGGGATCTACGCGCCGATTGCCTTTCCAGCGTTTCTCTCCCCCTTTCTCGTATTCACGTTCTCGGCGTTGGTTGCCACGGCGCGTGCGCCAGCGCGGAAACCAGCGAAAAAACACCTACACCAAAAGCATAAGTACGGAGAGGATCCAGTACATATACCCGCGACCGGCAACGTAGCTAAGAGAGTGCTCAATCATTTCCATGGGCGTCTGCTACTTGGCCCGCCGCACGGACACCATCTCGCCCTGCCGACTGCTCCGCGCTAACGGAGAATTGCGAGCGCGGCACCAACTACGCCGAACAGGATGGTCATCAGTGCACCGAGTTTGACGACAATCCTGGTTTCCAGATTTTGAAGCAGCAACGAAACACGATTTTCCGAAGCGTCGAAACGTGCCGTCAACGCGTCAAATCGCGTGACCAGCGCATCAAATCGTGTAGTCACAATCTGCTCGAAATGCAGAATGTCCTGCTTCACCAGCTGAAGGTCCTGCTTCGTTGCGAGACTGGAAGTCATGTCCTTCTCCAGGGATTCGGCGGCCCGACGCGCTGCGGCAGCCGGAACGTTAGCCTGAATCAGGGCCTCGTAGATGGCAAGGGACGTTTCCATTGACGAAGCATGGCGGCTCCGACGTCCTTCGTGGGCATGCTTTTCCGGCGGAAGCGGGGCATTTCTTTAGGATCGCAAATTGCGATCCCAATTAAGTCTACCCGACTCCAGGCGCAGTCTCACTCGCCCGCAGCCACCTTAGCTGGCCCATCCCCCGAAAAAACCTTCTTTCCATCTCCGGTCAGAATCGTCGCCGCCCCCACGTTCGTCGACTCCGGATTCTTCGCCCTCTGCCCCGTCACCGTCACCACATCGCCCACCTTCAGCGAATCCTTGCGCCACCCCTGCCGGAACAGCGTGTTCGGCGAGCCACCTTCGATGTGATAGACCAACGGCGGCGCCCCCGCCTGCTTCACCTCTACATACGTGTAGACATGCGGATTCGTCCAGTTCACCTTCTGCACGGTGCCGGTGAATTGCAGCGGCTTGCTCTGATCGAACTCCGCTGCGGTGGAGTGATGCGCCTGCGCTGATCCCGCAGAACCCAGTATCAACAACATTGCCAAACCGAAACGGCGTGCAAGTTCATTCTTCATCATCCACCTCCGGCGCCTTCCACGGCTTGATCGTCCCGTTCATCAGGTTGTCGAGATTGTTCTCTTCGCAGGAGTACTCCATCACCACATCCGAGGCCGGCTTCAGGCGCCAGGTGCGCGCGTTCATCCAGTCGCGCGCGTAAGTCTTCGGATCGTGCACCGTCACCGTGTGTTCGATCGTCGTCGCATCGATGCGCCGGAACGTGTTGGTGAGCTTGAGCTGCCGGCTGTGCGGATGCCCGGCCGTATCCAGCCGCGTGTAGCCGTTGAAGCCGATGGTCTCAACGATGAGCGTGTCACCGTCCCAATGCCCGGTGGACACGCCGTTCCAGGAAGGCGGCAGGTCCTGCGGCCACTTCTGCCCGGCAGTCGGCACCCAGTGGAACCAGGTGTTCTGCTCGAACATGAGCGCCAGCGCCTGCGGTGTCTGCAGCAGCTGCACGCCATGCGGCGAATTGATGTTGCGCGACATGCCGAAGGGCAGACAGCTGCCGGCGTAGTCGCCGTCATGGACCGGGTCGTAGGACTTCCAGCGTTGCAGGCCCCAGTCGGTGTACGGCAGATCCATGGTGCGCACACCGCCGCCTGCGGCGGGGGCTTTGGAATCGGGCAGGGGCTGGCCGGTGAGTGTCAGCGGCTGACGGGTGAGTGGATCCAGCACCCGGCCCTTGGCGGCCATGTCGGGGGTGTAGGGATTGGCCCAGTGGCCGGAGAGGTCGGGTTTGCCGTTCGCGAGGCGCGCAATGGGGCCAGCGGGGGATGCCGACCATGCGAGTGCCGCGCCGCATTGCAACGCGATCGTTAGGAGCATGGTCACAGCTCTCTGCATGGATCCCCCCTTGCCGACGTCTGCGCGCCGGTGGGCTAAGTGTGCCTGATCGGAGCGATTCGCTCTACCGGCACTTTCAAGTGCGCCAGCGCACTGAATGAAGGAAGCGGGCGTGCTTCCATACGCCGATCAGCCTTTGGCTAGTGACTGGAGAAGAATTTGGACATGTTCATCGTTCTGATCGTGCTGTTGCTGCTGTTCGGAGGAGGCGGAGGCCTGTACTGGGGTTTTGGTGCGGGTTGGGGATTGGGCCCAATCGGCCTGATCGTCGCCGTGCTCGTCGTTGCATACCTGTTGAATGGAGCGCGCGGCAGAAGAGGCCCCCGACTCTAGGATGGGCAGATGTCAGAGCCCGACGCGCGGCCTCAATGACGCGCGTCGGGCATCCATCCCCTGGTCTCCGCGAAGTTCGGTCCGCGCTGCGCAGACACCCGATTCACGGGCTGGGCAAGCAGGTAGCGATCACCGAGCCAGGACCGTGCAACTTCCAGCGCAGTGCGGTAGTCATGCACCGGAAGCGCCGGGTTCTGTGGTCTGTTGAGTTTCATGTCATTCCTCCTTCGCCTGGGGGGGAATCATCGAGCAATCACACTGAACTGCGACTGAAGGCGTTATGTCAGCGCGCTGGCGCCATTGCAGGTCACCCCGCGCGTTGTGCAATCCAGACCAGCGCCAGCACGACCACGCAGACCATGGGGGCCACGCGCAGCACGTGAAATCCACGCCATCGACTCGCGTACAGCAGCGGCACCGCGCAGGCCATCGCAACCAGCTGCGCGCCTTCAACACCCAGATTGAACCCGAGCACGTTGCAGGCCCGAGTCATCGGATCCAGTCCGCCGCCGGATAGCGTTGCGGAGAAAGCCAGGCCATGCACCAGCCCGAAGCCAGCCGCGATCTTCCATTCATTGCCAGCGAACAGGGGGCGAATGGCATGCACCGCCGCGAGCAACACCGAGATGGCGATCGCGCTCTCGACCAAGGCGCTTGGCAGATGGACCAGCTCATAGGCGCCAAGCAGCAATGACAACGAATGTCCGGCGGTGAACGCGAGGCTGATGCCGAGAAACCGCTGCAGCGTGTAACGCCATCCCTGGAACAGCGACCAGCGGCGCGCGACGGCGCGCAGCGGTGACACGATCAACAGGCTGGCCAGAAACAACAGATGATCGACGCCGCTCAGGACGTGGTGAAAGCCGAGTGAAAGCGCGGAAAAAAGGCCCCGCCATACCGTGCCGGATGCGAGCGCGACTTCGAACGGCGGTGTGACATCGTGCGAAAAGTCATAGCGGATCAGCCCGACCTCGACCGGCTGTTCACGTGTGATTCTGCCAGCGTGAAAGTCGCGGTCCAGATAGACGAGTGCGAAGTGGTTGGGTACCTGGTGGATCACCGCATCGTAATGCAGGGAAAAGCGATGCGGATCGAATCCGGACGCTGCAGGCGCGACGATCCTGACCCGCAACTCTTCATAGTTTCCCACGTCGAGGGACTGTGCCTGCCAGCGCGTAATCGATTCGATGACATGCGGCACCACCACACCGCTGGTAGTTCGCACGGAAAAATGGGCGTTGAAGTACTGTGCCAACGCAGAACGCTGCGGCTCGGCGAGCAAGTCCCCCGTGCGGCCCCAGGATTGCGGCAGCGCCAGCAGCAGCTCTGGTTCAGGAATGGCGATTTCGAAAGCGGCGCTAGCCGCACCGAGCGAGATTGAAATCTCGCTGTTCGGCATCGGATGCGCCATGCCGGGCGCTGCGAATATCGCCAGCAGTGCGCCCAGCACGGCGGCCGCTCGCCGGCCCGCGAGCCACCGCATGCGGGCTATGGATTGCCGCCGTAGTCCGCGCTTCGATCGCGCCACACAGAGTGCGGATGTACGCCGGGTATCGTCCGACCGGGCTGCATCGAGAACTCCATCCACAGCGAAGGGCCGTCGATGCGCACGTAGTCATTCTCCCCGTTCAGCGATGTCGACCCCGAGTACGACAACCAGGTGTCGGCCAATTCACCGCGGTATTTCGCCAGCATGGCCTTTGCGTCCGGCTGGCGAATGTCGCCCACATAGGTCTCGATGGCGTGCAGCAGCAGCGCGCGCTGCCTGGTGTTCAGGTCGCCCGCACGAACACCCGCCTTGGTGCCCGGGAAATTGTTGTCCAGTTGCGGCCCGACGATGATGTCGGTAAAGGTCTGGTTGAGATGCGCCTTGGCCTGCTCAGCGGGCGACAGCGCCATCAGCGTGGCCGCGAACGCATCATGTTCCTGTGCCATCGGCGCATTGTCGCGGCCGTGCTCGGTGAAGGTCGTAAAGGGTTCCACGCCGCGGAAAGAAGGCGTTGCACCGGCCAGCGCGCCATCCTTGTACGTGCTCGAGATTTGGACGTGGTGCCCGCCATAGTAGAGCTGCCAGATGCCCTTCGCGGCAGGCGTGCCGAGAAAGGCAAACTGGAAGTTGCCCGAGGCGAAGCCGCTCTGGCCAGTCTTCTCTTTCAGGAAGTCGTCGGCATTCAGGATCTGCTCGATCTCGTCATAGCCCTCGTTCGCGGCGATGCCGGTGGCCTCTTTCAGGA
>JANPGU010000177.1:0-7161 GCA_031424095.1 Gammaproteobacteria bacterium | reverse complement strand
GAGCTGCTGCGCACCCCGAACCTCGGCAAGAAGTCGCTTACCGAGATCAAGGAAGTGCTGCAGGGCCATGGCCTGATGCTGGGCATGCGTCTGGACGGCTGGCCTCCAGCTGGCCTGCGCCACGACGATCGCGACGGGATTTAAAGAGAACTAGCAATGCGTCATCAACTTTCAGGTCGCCAGCTGTCGCGCAATGCGCCGCATCGCCGCGCGATGCTGCGCAACATGGCGGTCTCGCTGCTGCGGCACGAGACCATCCGCACCACCATCCCCAAGGCCAAGGAGCTGCGGCGCGTCGTTGAGCCTCTCATCACCCTGTCGAAGGTGGACACCGAGGCGAAGCGCCGTCTGGCTTTCTCGCGTCTGCGCGATGCCAAGGTGGTCGAGAAGCTGTTCGATGACCTCGGTCCGCGCTTCAAGGCACGTGCCGGTGGTTACACCCGCATCCTGCACATGGCCCCGCGTCCCGGCGACAACGCCGACATGGCGCTGATGCAGCTGGTCGATGGACCTGCGGCAGCGGCTGATGCTGAGGACGATGCCAAGGGCAAGAAGCCCAAGGCAAAAGCCAAAGCGAAGGCCAAGGCAGCTCCTGCCGCGAAGGCTGCTCCGAAAAAGAAAAAGGCCGCGGCGGCCTGATCTCATTCGGACATCCGATTCAGAAAACCCCGGTTAGCCCGGGGTTTTTTTGTTTTAGGTGGTGTTCAGAACCATCGCAGCCGCGCGGAAATCCGACGATGCTTCGTACGACTCTTCGCAACCCCCACGATGTTGTGAGTTGCTCCCTGTGCCTGGTTGCGCCCGCGCGATGGTTGCCGGCTCAACGCCAATGACCTAGGCTTCCGCAACACCACTCACCCGGGAGCCGCGATGAGCCTTGCGTCGGAATTCAAGGAATTTGCCATGAAGGGCAATGTCGTCGACATGGCTGTTGGCGTGATCATCGGCGCGGCGTTCGGCAAGATCGTGTCCTCGCTGGTCGAGAACGTGATCATGCCGCCGCTGGGGGTGGCCCTTTCAGGCGTGGACTTCAAGGACCTGGGCAACCAGATCGGCACTGCACCGGATGGCACGGCCGTGATGCTGAAATACGGGGCCTTCCTGCAGACCGTGCTCGACTTCGTCATCATTGCCTTCATCCTGTTCCTGGCGCTGAAGGGCATCAACAAGCTGAAGAAGCCCGCCGTCAATGCACCGCCTCCAGCAGCGCCCCGCAGTGAAGTCCTGCTGGAAGAGATTCGCGATCTGCTGAAGAAGTAGGCGCTGAAATTCGCGGCGTGGGCGGCGTTCGCTAGCCCACGTCGGCGAACGCCGTGCGGGTCAGGTTTTCATGCCCCGACTCCGTGACCAGGACATTGTCCTCGATGCGGATGCCGCCGCAGGCATGCATTGTTTCCACCAGGGTCCAGTTGACCGCACCCGCATGCGGACCGTCGCGCAGACCTTGCAGCAGGCTGTCGATGAAGTACACGCCAGGTTCCACGGTCACCACCATGCCCGGCACCAGCTGGCGCGTCAGTCGCAGCGCGGGGTGACCCGCCGGCCGCGGGATGGCATCGGCGAAGGCAGTCGGACGGAAGCCACCCACGTCATGGACCTGCAGGCCGAGCAGGTGCCCCAGACCATGCGGCAGGAACACCGAAGAAACGCCGCTGGCGACGGCATCCTCCGCTGACAGGCGCAGCACTCCCGAATCATGCAGCAACTGTGCGACCAGGTGATGGGCGCGCAGATGCAAGTCACGCCAATCCATGCCGGGCGCAACGGCCGCACACAGTTCCTGCTGCAGGCTGTGCATGCCGTCGAGCAGTGCGGCAAATGTGCCAGGGCCCATGGCACAGCAGCGCGTGATGTCGCTGCCGTAACCGCGGCAGCTCGCGCCGGCATCGATCAGCAGCGAATGGCGGCGCCGTGGCGGACGCGTGTCGCGCAACTGGTAGTGCAGCGTTGCGCAATGTTCATTGAGGGCGACGATGCTGGCATATGGCAGTTCGGCGTCGCTCTGCCGGGTCGCCGCAAGAAACGCGAGGTGGATGTCGAACTCGCTGGCGCCGTTGCGAAAAGCCTGCTCTGCAGCCCGATGTCCGTGCACGCCGATCAGTGTCGCCTCACGCAGGCAGGCCAGCTCATAGGCTGTCTTGCGGCAGCGCGTCTGCTCCAGCTCCGCGAGCAGGCCGGCGGGGTTTGCCTGCCAGTCGGCATGCGGCGGCGGCGAGGGTCCAACCCAGGCAGTACGGCCGGCATGCTGCTGCAAGGCAGCAAGCGCGGCCGCTGCATCCGGTACCGCAATGATCTCGAACCCAGCAGTCCACCCATCGGTGGGTACCTGCGGTGGACTGTGCCAGTAGTCGTCCGGAGCAACAAACAGCAGTCGCGGCAGCTGGCCGCTGCGCAGCTGCAGGAGGCTGCCGGGGGCAGGTGGTGCCGGCACCAGCCATGCGAACCACGGATTGACGCGAAAAGGGTAGGCCTGATCGTCCTGGAAGGCATAGTTGGTGTTGCCAGCCTGCAGCACCACCGTCTCCAAATGCTGACCCGCCATGGCGGATTCGATAGCCGCCAGCGTGGACTGCAGGTGCGCCCCGAACAGGACCTCATCGAAGGATAACCAAGGCATGTATCCCATAATGCCACCGCCATGGCAGGGTTGGCACCGCGTCGCTGTCGTAATAACGCGACGGTTGCAACCTTTGGTGTTGGAGAATTTTGAATCACGTCGCAGAAGCCGCTAGAATTCGCCACAGCGATGCGAATCGTCAGGACTCTCCAGGTCCTTTTTATGTTGCGTATTCAGGTCTCTGCTCTTTATCCACTTTTTTGGGGTATCTGCTAGATGAAAATCAAACTCGCTCTCAGCGCCTTCGCCGTGGCGCTGGCCCTTGCCGGTTGCGCTAAGAAGGAAGAGGCTCCGGCTGCTGAAGCCGCTCCTGCTCCCTCTGCCATGGCTCCGGCTGCCGAGGCTCCTGCTGCTGAAGCCGCTCCTGCTGCTGAAGCCGCTCCGGCTGCTGAAGCTGCTCCGGCTGCTGAAGCTGCTCCGGCTCCAGCCGCCGAGCCTGCCAAGTAAGGGCTAGTCAAGCCGATCTGCCCGACTGCGAAGTCGGACAGGTACCAAGCCCGGCCAGGGGAATATCCTGTCCGGGCTTTTTCGTTTTTTCGATGGTTAAAACGACATGACGGTAAGTCTGCGCGACGCGCGCAACAATGCCAGCGACCTTGAGTGGATCGAGAGCGTCTATCGCGATTATCTCGATGACCTGGGGCTGCTCAACACCGGCATCTTTCCTGCACTGGGAGAGATTGGCCACCGTGAGCCGGACCAGCTGCAGCGCTGGCTGGTGGATCGCTCCGCGGCTCTGCTCACCATCCTCGACGACCAGCAACCTGTGGGGTTCGCGATGGTAGCGCGCGAGACGCAGGCATCGCGGCTGGCGGATTTCCGCATGGCAGAATTCTTCGTGGCACGACCTTCGCGTCGCCGTGGCATTGGGCGCAGCGCGATCCGTCTGATATTCGATCGCTTCGCGGGACGCTGGGAGATCGTCGAATATTCACGCAATCCCGGCGCCGTCAGTTTCTGGCGCCAGGTGGTTTCCACCTATACGCGTGGCGACTACCGCGAGCGCGTGCTCAATGGCGAAGTGAAGCAGTACTTCAGCTCGCAGCGGCCGCGTACCGCTTCCTGATCTAATCAGGTTGTCGCGGCACCAGCAGCGGCGCGAGGAAGCGCCCGGTCTGGGACTCGGCGCTGCGGGCGATATCCTCCGGCACGCCGACGCAGACGATCTGCCCGCCGTGGGTGCCGCCACCGGGACCCAGATCCACGATCCAGTCCGCGGTCTTCGCCACGTCAAGGTTGTGTTCGATGACCACCACCGTGTTGCCTTCGTCGCGCAACCGGTGCAGCACGGTCAGCAGCTGTGCCACATCGTGGAAGTGCAGGCCGGTGGTGGGCTCATCCAGGATGTACAGCGTGCGACCGGTGGCGCGCTTGGCCAGTTCGCGCGCCAGCTTCACGCGCTGGGCTTCGCCGCCTGACAGCGTGGTGGCGTTCTGCCCCAGCTGGATATAAGACAGCCCCACATCCAGCAGTGTCTGCAGTTTTGTCGCAACCATGGGCACGGCAGAAAAAAACGCCAGAGCATCTTCAATGGTCATCTGCAGGACATCATGGATGCTCTTGCCGCGATAGCGGATCTCGAGCGTCTCGCGGTTGTAGCGGCGGCCATTGCAGACATCACAGGCCACATAGACATCCGGCAGGAAATGCATCTCGACGCGGATGACACCATCACCCTGGCAGGCTTCGCAGCGGCCCCCCTTGACGTTGAAGCTGAAGCGGCCGGCGTCATAGCCGCGGGCGCGCGCCTCCGGCACCTGCGAGAACATCTCGCGCAGCTGTGCGAACTGTCCGGTTTAGGTGGCGGGTTTCGAACGCGGCGTGCGGCCGATGGGGCTCTGATCGATGTCGATGACCCGATCGATGAATTCCAGCCCCTCCATACTTTCGACTTGCGGGGCGTCGAAGCCGGTGAGCCCGAGATGCCGCGACACGCCGGCGAACAGCGTGTCGTTGACCAGCGTGGACTTGCCGGAGCCGGAGACGCCGGTCACGCAGGTGAACAGGCCCAGGGGAAAATCTGCGGACACATTGCGCAGGTTGTTGGCAGTGGCGCCGCGGATGCGGATTTCCTTGCCCGGATCACGCGGATGCCGGACCGCCGGAATCGCGATGGCCTTGCGACCGCTGAGGTAATCGCCGGTCAATGACGCCCTGCTGTTGCGCACTTCAGCGGCCGTTCCCGATGCCACCACAGTGCCGCCATGGACGCCGGCGCCGGGGCCGATGTCGAGCACGTAGTCGGCGGTCATGATTGCCTCTTCGTCGTGTTCGACCACCACCACGGTGTTGCCCAGGTCGCGCAGCCGCTGCAGCGTGGCGAGCAGGCGCTGGTTGTCACGCTGGTGCAGGCCGATGGAAGGCTCGTCGAGGATGTAGAGCACGCCGGTCAGGCCGGAGCCCACCTGACTTGCCAGGCGGATGCGCTGCGCCTCGCCACCTGAAAGCGTCTCGGCGCTGCGATCCAGTGTCAGGTAGTCCAGGCCCACATCCACCAGAAAGCGCAGCCGGTCGGCCACTTCCTTGACGATGCGCGCGGCGATCTCGCCGCGCCAGCCGGCGACCTGCAGCGCGTTGTAATGGTCCATGGCCTTCGCCACGGACAGGCGCGTGATCTCCGGCAGCGTGGTGTTGGCGACGTGCACATGGCGCGCGGTGCTGTTGAGCCGTGCGCCGTCGCAGGCGGAGCAGCGGCGCGTGCCGCGGTACTTGCCGAGCTCCTCGCGCACCGTGGCCGATTCGGTTTCGCGGAAGCGGCGCTCGAGGTTCGGCAGGATGCCTTCGAAGGGGTGCGCGCGCTTGGCGGCGCGGCCGCGCGAATCGGTGTACTTGAACTGGATTTCCACTTCGCCACTGCCGTTCAGCACCACATCGCGGGCCTGCGCCGACAGGGCGATCCACGGCGCTTCGATGTCGAATTTGAAGTGCTGGCTCAGCGCCCGGATGATCTGGAAGTAATAGGCATTGCGACGGTCCCAGCCGCGAATGGCACCACCGGCCAGTGACAGCTGCGGGTGCATGACCACGCGCGCCGGATCGAAGAACTCCTGGTAGCCCAGGCCATCGCAATCCGGGCAGGCGCCGGCCGGGCTGTTGAATGAGAACGCCTTCGGTTCCAGCGGCGGCACGCTGTGGCCGCAGACCGGGCAGGCGTGGCGGCTGGAGAAGACGATCTCGTCCTGCTTGCCATGCGCGAACGCCAGCCGTGCCACGCCATTGCCCAGGCGCAGCGCGGTTTCAAAGGATTCGGCCAGGCGCTGCGCGATATCCGGCCGCACCTTGAAACGGTCGACCACGGCTTCGATGTCGTGTTTGCGCCTGGCGTCCAGCGCCGGCACCGCGTCGAGCTCGAGCACCGTACCGTCCACGCGCACGCGGACAAAGCCCTGCGTGCCGAGTTCGGCCAGCACATCGTGGTGCTCGCCCTTGCGAGCGATGACCATTGGCGCGAGCAGCAGGCAGCTCTCGCCCTCGGGCAGACGCAGCACCTGGTCGACCATCTGGCTGACCGTCTGTGCGGTCAGGTCAAGGCCATGATCCGGGCAGCGCGGAATGCCGGCGCGCGCATACAGCAGGCGCAGGTAGTCATAGATTTCAGTAACGGTGCCGACTGTCGAGCGTGGATTGTGAGAGGTGGCTTTCTGCTCGATGGCAATGGCCGGCGACAGGCCCTCGATGCTGTCGACGTCGGGTTTGTCCATCATCGAAAGGAACTGTCGCGCGTAGGCCGACAGCGATTCCACATAGCGCCGCTGCCCTTCGGCATACAGCGTATCGAATGCCAGCGACGACTTGCCCGAACCCGACAGCCCGGTAATGACGATCAGACGGTTGCGAGGCAGGTCGACATCGACGTTGCGCAGATTATGGGTGCGGGCGCCGCGGACGCGGATGAATTCCATGGAGTTTCGGCTGGGCGCAGGGCGTGGGAAAACGATTACTATAGCTGTCAGAACAGCACGGACGCGCCTATTTGGACACTCGCGACAGCAATGCCGCGGGCGGGCGCGCCGGCAATCGATCAGGCTTCAGGTCCTTGGAATTCATCTGCAGGGGTTAGTCATGGCACGCGGCGTCAACAAGGTCATTCTCGTCGGCAACCTGGGTCAGGATCCGGAATCGCGCACCACGCCCGGTGGCACCACGGTCACGAACATCCGCATCGCCACTTCAGAAAGCTGGAAGGACAAAACCTCCGGCGAAACGAAGGAGCAGACCGAGTGGCATGGCATCGTGCTGTGGAATCGCCTCGGCGAGATCGCGGCTGAATACCTGAAGAAGGGCTCGCAGGTGTACATCGAAGGCCGGCTGCAGACCCGCAAGTGGCAGGACAAGCAGGGCAACGACCGCTACACCACCGAGATCGTCGCCAGCGAAATGCAGATGCTGGGCGGCCGGGGTGGCAGTGGCGGCGGTGGGGCTACGCAGGAAACACGCGACAGCCGCGAATCTGGCGGCAAGGGCTTCTCGCCGGCTCCACAGAGCGAACGAGGTGGCGGCGCTCCGGCCGATTTCGACGACGACATTCCGTTCTAGGCCAACCC
>JANPGU010000176.1:0-10161 GCA_031424095.1 Gammaproteobacteria bacterium | reverse complement strand
GGACACCGTGGCCGCGCACATGGCGCTCAAACTACCCGAGAAACAGAAGGTCCTCGAGATCCTCGACGTGCGCAAGCGCCTCGAACACGTGCTGGTCGCCATCGAAGGCGAGATGGACGTGCTGCAGATCGAGAAGCGCATCCGCGGCCGCGTGAAATCGCAGATGGAAAAGTCGCAGCGCGAGTACTACCTCAACGAGCAGATGAAGGCCATCCAGAAAGAACTCGGCGAGATGGAAGATGGCGGCAACGAGATCAACGATCTGGAGCAGAAGATCGCCAAGGCCGGCATGCCCAAGGAGGCGCGCGACAAGGCCACCGCCGAACTGAACAAGCTGAAGATGATGTCGCCGATGTCTGCCGAAGCGACCGTCGTGCGCAATTACATCGACTGGCTGGTGAAGGTGCCCTGGAAAAAGCGCACGCGCGTTTCCAAGGACATTGCCAACGCGCAGAAGATCCTCGACCAGGACCATTTCGGCCTGGAAAAGGTGAAGGAACGCATCGTCGAATACCTCGCCGTGCTGCAACGGGTCGAGAAGATCAAGGGTCCCATCCTGTGCCTCGTGGGTCCGCCCGGCGTGGGCAAGACCTCGCTCGGCCAGAGCATCGCCCGCGCCACCAACCGCAAGTTCGTGCGCATGTCGCTGGGCGGCGTGCGCGACGAAGCCGAGATCCGCGGCCACCGGCGCACCTACATCGGCTCGATGCCTGGCAAGGTGGTGCAGAACATGGCCAAGACCGGCGTGCACAATCCGCTGTTCCTGCTCGACGAGATCGACAAGATGGCCATGGATTTCCGTGGCGACCCGTCGTCGGCGCTGCTCGAAGTGCTCGACCCCGAGCAGAATTCGACGTTCAGCGATCACTACCTGGAAGTGGATTTCGACCTGTCACCGGTCATGTTCATCTGCACCGCCAACAGCATGAATATCCCGGCGCCGCTGCTCGACCGCATGGAAGTGATCCGTATCCCCGGCTATACCGAGGATGAGAAGCTCAACATCGGCAAGCGCTATCTCGTCACCAAGCAGATGGAAGCCAATGGCCTGAAGGCCGGCGAACTGAAGCTGCAGGACGAGGCGGTGCTCGACATCATCCGCTACTACACGCGCGAAGCCGGCGTCCGCAGCCTGGAACGCGAGATCGCCAAGATCTGCCGCAAGGCGGTCAAGAGCCTGCTGCTGGAGAAGAAGAAAGGGTCGAGCATCACCGTTAATTCAAAGACACTCGAGAAATACCTGGGTGTGCGTCGCTACCGCTATGACGAAGCCGGTGATTCCGACCGCGTCGGTCAGGTCACGGGTCTGGCCTGGACGGAAGTCGGCGGCGAACTGCTGGGCATCGAAGTGGCGGTGCTCCCCGGCAAGGGCCGGCCGCTATTCACCGGCAAGCTGGGTGATGTCATGAAGGAATCCATCCAGGCGGCCATGACGGTCGTGCGCAGCCGCAGCGACATGCTCGGCCTCGACAAGGATTTCTATTCCAACATGGATTTCCATGTGCATCTGCCCGAGGGCGCGCAGCCCAAAGACGGCCCGTCCGCCGGCATCGGCATCTGCACGGCCATGGTGTCCGCACTGACGAAGATTCCCGTGCGCGCCAATGTGGCGATGACCGGTGAAATCACGCTGCGTGGCGAGGTGCTGCCCATCGGTGGCCTGAAGGAGAAACTCCTGGCAGCCCATCGCGGCGGCATCAAGCAGGTGCTCATCCCCGCCGACAATGAAAAGGACCTGGTCGAGATCCCCGACAACATCAAGGGCAAGCTCGACATCAAGACGGTCAAGTGGATCGACGAGGTGCTGCAATACGCACTGGTGCGCCAGCCTGCGCCGCTGGCGGCAGCGGCAGGTGCGACCACGCCGGCGACCAAGGCGGGAGCCGTAGTGGCCAAGCGAGCCCGTCGTGCCCGCCGGGGTGCAAAGATCGTCCGACCGCACTAAATCTGGTGCAGTCGGCGGGCAGTTCCACTAGACTACGCGCCCTCGCGCCCCCGGGCCTTTTTGGACCGAAGGGCGCGGGCAAGACTTGGCGCTGGTTCAGCCCAGGGGTGCTTAGCTCAGCTGGTAGAGCGTCGCCCTTACAAGGCGAATGTCGGGGGTTCGATCCCCTCAGCACCCACCAGGTCTTCGATGATGTGGTCTAGCAGCGGAGCGGTAGTTCAGCTGGTTAGAATACCGGCCTGTCACGCCGGGGGTCGCGGGTTCGAGTCCCGTCCGCTCCGCCAGTAATGCAAGACCACAACAACATCATCCAGTAGATCCATGCTGCAAAATATTCGCGACAAGATGCAGAGCCAGAAATGGCTCACCTACCTCGTGCTCGGCGCGCTGGCGCTGGTATTCGCCGCCTGGGGCGCATACGGAATAGTCAACGAGGGTTTCGGCGGCGCCGATTATGCCGCCAAGGTCAACGGGGAAAAGATTCCCGCGGCCGAAGTGAACTCGCTGTGGCAGCAGCAGCTGCCGCAGATCATGCAGGCCTACGGCGGCAACCTGAGTGAAGCGCAGCGCGCCGAATTCCAGCAGCGCCTGCTCGACAATGCCGTGCGCAGCCTTGCCACCAACCAGTACGCCCACAAGGTGGGATTCCGGATTTCCGATGAGCAGCTTGGCGCGGCCTTCCGCAGCGAGCCGGCTTTCCAGATCGACGGCAAGTTCGATCTGGTCGCTGCGCGTTCGCGGCTGGCAGCAGCGGGCCTCACCGAAGCCGGCTACGTGAACGACCTCAAGCGCAGCCTGCTCATCAATCAGATGTTCGGCGCCATCGGCGTTTCGGACTTCCTCACCCCCGGCGAGAGCAGACGCTTGCTGGCCCTGCTGGATGAAGAACGCGAGCTGCACTATGTGATGCTGCAGCCGGATGCCTACCTCACCAGCGAGCCTGCGGACGCCGCTGCCATCGATGCCAGGTACAAGTCGCATGCCGCGGAATTCACGCTGCCGGAATCCGTCAAGCTTGCGTACGCAGAGCTTGCCCTGGCTGATGTGGCCGCCACGGTCGCGGTCACCGACGACATGGTGCGTGAGCGTTACGAGAAGGACAAAGCCAGCTACGTGTCGCCGGAAACCCGGCGCGCCAGCCACATTCTGATCACCCAGGACGACAGCACCGATGCGCAAGCCGCGGCGCTCGCCAGGGATCTCCACGCGCGCATCAAGGCGGGCGGTGATTTCGCGGCGCTGGCAAAGCAGTATTCCAAGGACACCGTTTCGGCCGAGAAGGGCGGCGACCTGGACTGGGCCGCGCGCGACATCTACGAAAAGGAATTCGCCGACAAGCTGTTCGCCATGAAGCAGGGCGAGGTCAGCGAGCCGGTAAAGACGCAATTCGGTTACCACATCATCCGTCTGGATGGCGTGCGTCCTGCGGCTGGCCGCAGTCTGGAAGACGTGCGTGCGGAGCTCACCTTAACGATGCGCAATGAGCTTGCCGTCACCCAGTTCGGCACCCGTCAGGATCAGCTGCAGGCAAAACTCGAGCGCGCCGGCAATACCTTCGACCAGCTTGCCAAGGAATTCGGCATGCGCCGCGGCGAAGTGGCGGAGTTCCAGCGTGGTGCCGGTGGCCTGCCGCTGGGTTCCGATGCCGAACTCAACAGCGCGGTATTCAGCGAAGCCTCGATCCAGCAGAAGCGGGTCGGTGGCCCGGTGCAGCTGGGCGAAGACCGCATCACCATTTTCCAGGTGGTCGAACACCATCCGGCCAAGCTCAGGCCGCTGGACGAAGTGCGCGCCAGCATCGTGACCGCGTTGCAGCGTGAGCGCGCCACGGTGGCCGCATTGGCCGCCGCAGAAGCCGCGGCCGCACGGCTGGCCAAGGGCGAAACCTTCGAGGCCGTTGCCGCCTCCCTGAAGCAGAAAGCCGAACCTGCGCGCTTCATCGCCCGCAGCTCGCCGGACCTGCCGGTGGAAATCCGCGATGCCGTGTTTGCGGCAGCCCGGCCCGTTGCCGGCAAGCCTTTCGTAAAGGCCATGAAGGTCGATGGCGGCGGTGTCGCCCTGCTCGCGGTCACCGGCGCGCGCGTGCAGCCGCTGTCCGACAACCCGCAGCTGCAGCAGATGCGCTCGCAGCGCGAGCTCAAGCGCTACAGCGAGCGGGAAATCGACGGCTACGTGGCCGAGATCATGAAATCGGCCAAGGTCCGCAAGAACCCGCAGGCTTTCCAGTAATCAGCCGGCGGCCGAATCGTCGGGAAAGCTCATCCCGACAGTGCTGAAGCCGCCGTCCACGTACAGGATCTCGCCGCTCACGCCGCTGGCCATGTCCGAGCACAGGAAGGCCGCGGCCTTGCCCACGTCTTCCTGGGTCACGTTGCGGCGGATCGGCGAGGTATGTGCCACATGCGCCAGCATCTTGCGCAGGCCGGGGATGCCAGCCGCCGCCAGGGTCTTTATGGGCCCCGCTGAAATGCCGTTCACCCGGACACCTTTTGGGCCCAGATCCGCCGCCAGGAAGCGCACGTTGGCTTCCAGGCTGGCCTTGGCCAGTCCCATGACGTTGTAGGAGGGTACCGAGCGCACGGCGCCCAGATAGCTCAGGGTGAGGATGGAAGCAGCCCGACCGGCCATCAGCGGCGCGGCAGCGCGGGCCAGCGCCACCAGGCTGTAGCTGGAGACGTCATGCGCCACGGCGAAGGCCTCGCGCGAGGTGCTGGAGACGAAATCCCCAGCCAGTGCCTCGCGCGGGGCGAAGGCCACCGCGTGCACCAGGATGTCGAGCGCGCCCCAGTCGGCGCTGAGCTGGCTGAAAACCGCGTCGATCTGGCTGTCCACCGTCACGTCCAATGGCAGCACGATCTTTGAACCCACCGAATGGGCCAGCGGCTCCACGCGGTCCTTGAGCTTCTCGTGCCCGTAGGTAAAGGCCAGTTCGGCCCCGTGCGCGTGCATCGCCTGCGCGATGCCCCAGGCGATGGAGCGGTCCGTCGCAACGCCGATGATCAGCGCGCGCTTGCCAGCGAGAATTCCCATGAAGGCCCCTGTAGATGGAATCTATAAGGGCGCGATGATACCCCAGTCGTCAGGAGCCCCTGCGGACGAAGGCCACCAGCTTCTGACCCGGGCGGATCGAGCCGGTGCTGGCGAGCTTGTTCCACTCGCGCAGGCTGGTCACCGTCACGCGCAGTGTGCGCGCGATGCCGGTCAGCGTATCGCCACGGCGCACCACATAGGTCACCCGACGCCCGTCGCCACTGATGGTGGCCACCACCTCGCCGACGTCATCGTCGTGCAGCTTCAGCCGCTGCCCGGCACGCAGCGTGTCGCTGGGAGACATCCGGTTCAGTTTCGCCAGCGCGATCACGTCCATGTCATGCCGTTTGGCGATCGACCACAGCGAATCGCCGCGGCGCACCACATGCACCGCCCGCACCGAGCGCGTGCGATTGCGTCCGTCCACCCGCGCAGCGGCCTGCAGCACCTGCGGCGGCAATGCCTTCACCGATGAAGGCACCCGCAGCTCCGCGCCATCCTGGATGGAATTGGCGGCGCCCAGTTCGTTCAGCTCCCGCAGATGCTGGGCGGTGGTGCCGAAGCGCTGCGCGATGCTGGTGACGGTGTCGCCGGGGCGCACGGTGTACCGCTCCACCCGCATGCGCTGGTCCGGGGTCAGCTGCAGCAGGCTGGTGCGGAACGCGCTGGCTGCCTCGACCGGCACCAGCAGAAAGTGCGGCCCGGTAGGGTCCGTCGCCCAGCGGTGGTAGGCCGGGTTCAGGTCATACATGTCCGTCGTGTCGAGGCCCACCAGTTCTGCGGCCACCTCGATGCTGATCTGGCCGCCGGTCTCCACCCGCTCGAAATACGGCGCGTCCGGAATTCCTTCGATGCTCAGCCCGTACTGCTCCGGCTCCGCCACGATGCGCGCCATCGCCAGCAACCGTGGCACATAGCCCCGCGTCTCCGCCGGCAGCTTCAGATTCCAGAAATCGGTGCGCTTGCCCGCCGCGGCATTGCGGCGGATGGCGCGCGACACATTGCCTTCGCCGCAGTTGTAGGCGGCGATCGCCTGCAGCCAGTTGCCGTTGAACATGTCGCGCAGATAGGTCAGGTAGTCCAGTGCCGCCTGGGTGGCGGCCACCACATCGCGACGGCCGTCGTACCACCAGTCCTGCTTCAGGCCGAAGCGGCCGCCAGTGGCGGACATGAACTGCCACAGGCCCTGGGCCCGCGCGCTCGAATAAGCATAAGGCTGGAACGCGCTTTCGATGATCGGCAGCAGCGCCAGCTCCAGCGGCAGGCCGCGCGCTTCCACTTCGTTGACTATGTAGTGCAGATACGGCGCGGCACGCGTGAACACGCGTTCGATGTACTGCGGATTGCGCGCAAAGAAGTCCGCTTCCTTGTCGATGCGGGCATTGTTCTGCGGTGGAATGGCGAGGCCGCGACGCACGCGTGCCAGCAGTTCGCCCGGCTCTACGATTGAATCCGCGAGCTCCTGAGAGGCGGGCGGAACCAGAGTTGCAAGTTCGGCGTCTGCCGCCACCGAAGGCATGACGGGGGAGGGCGCAACATCAACCGGAACCGGGCTCGGAATCTTCGGGGTGGCCGGTTTCTCGGGCCCAGAGGGTGTTGCTGCTACCGTCGAGCCGGCGCTGGACCCGGGCGCGGATGGCAGGCTGGCACAGCCGGCCATGGCCGCCAGCAGGCCCACCGAAATGCATAAGCGGTATAGCGAGCCCTGATTCACGTTGTTGCACCCCCATGGAGGAAGACAAGATGCAATGGCCCAAAGCTATGGCCCAAAGCCGCCCAAACAGCCTATGATTTTTGCCGTCGTCATTTAACCGGCGAGTTCACAGAAATGCCACGTTTTTTTCCATAACGCCATGCCGGCCCCACGACCTGCCGACTGGCTCTCATCTTCGCTGGGCTGCCAGCTGCTCGCTGCAGAGGCCGAGCTGCTGCGCGGCATGCTGGATGACGTCTTCGGCCTCGAGCTGTTGCAGCTTGGGAACTGGGGCGCATCGCGCGAGCTGCTCTCTGCCAGCCGCACGCGCCGCCAGACCATCATCGCCGACTCGTCGGTGGGCGAAGTCGATGTGGTGGCGCAGCTAAGCACCTTGCCGGTGCAAACCGCTTCTGTGGATGCGGTCCTGCTGCCGCATACGCTTGAATTCGAGGCTGACCCGCATTCCATCGTGCGTGAAGCGGATCGCGTGCTCACCGGCGAAGGCCAGTTGATTGTGCTTGGCTTCCGCCCCGTGAGCCTGTGGGGCCTGCGCGCCGCCTCGGCACGCGAAGGGTATCCGGTCGGCCTGCAGCAGATGCTCAGTCTCGGGCGCGTGCGCGACTGGCTGGGCCTGCTGGGCTATGAAGTCGTCATGCAGCGACATTACCTCTACAGCCGGCCCTGGGCCGAAGACAGCACGCAGCCGCGCCGCATCCTACGCCGTGGCCTGTTCAATCCCTTGCCCGCCGCAGCGTGGCTGATCAAGGCACGCAAGCATGTTTACCGCATGACGCCACTGCGCCATCGCTTCGGCCGTGAGCGCCGGCGTGTTTTCGGCGCCTTGCCAGAACCCACCACCCGCAACCGGCCGTAACGCCAGGCTCGCGCAGGGCATTATTTCCAAGCTGAATGCACCTTGCAAATTGTGCATCGTCCGCTCAATATGCAAGGTATGAGATATGCGAGACCCCAGCTCGCCGCACTGGTCCGGCGCCGGCTCCAGCAGTCGCCGGCGGGTGCCATGCTCGGGCCGCGCCAGTGCGGCAAGAGCACCCTGGCGCGAAGCATAGCCAGCGCCTCAAGCAGCACCTGGTTCGATCTGGAAAATCCCGCCGATGTGCAGGCGCTGGCGGAGCCGATGACCGCGCTGGGTTCGTTGCGCGGTCTGGTTGTCATCGACGAAGTGCAGCGGCGGCCGGAACTGTTCCCGGTGCTGCGCGTGCTGCTTGATCGCAAGCCGGTCCGGGCCAGATTCCTCATCCTGGGAAGCGCTGCGCCAGAGCTGCTGCGCCAGACATCAGAGAGCCTGGCGGGTCGGGTGGCATTGATCGAGATGTCGGGGTTCAACCTGCAGGAGGTGGGTGTTGCCCCGTGGCGTCGCCTGTGGCTGCGTGGCGGGTTTCCGCGCTCTTATCTGGCCCAGTCCCTGCGTGCCAGCCAGGAGTGGCGGGCCGACTTCATCAGCACCTTTCTGGAGCGGGATCTGCCACAGCTGGGGATTCGAGTGCCCGCAGCCTCCATGCGCCGGCTCTGGGCAATGCTCGCCCATTATTCCGGTGGAATCTGGAATGGCTCCGAGATCGGCAATTCCCTGGGCGAGGCCCACACCACCGTGCGACGCCATCTCGACGCGCTTTCCGCAGCGCTGGTCGTACGGGTCCTGCAGCCCTGGTTCGAGAATCTGGGCAAACGTCAGGTCAAGTCACCCAAGGTGTATGTGCGTGATTCGGGGCTCCTGCACACCTTGCTGGGTATTGGCTCGGCCGCCGAACTCGACCGGCATCCCAAACTTGGCGCCTCCTGGGAAGGGTTCGTCATCGAGCAGCTGCTCGCCGTAGCCCGTCCCTCCCAGGCTTATTATTGGCGCACCCAATCGGGCGCAGAACTGGATCTGTTTCTGCCACACGGGCCGCGGCGGCTCGGAGTCGAGGTCAAGTATGCCGATGCCCCGTCACTGACGCCCTCGATGACCATTGCCTGCAACGATCTGCGGCTCGATCGGCTCTGTGTCGTCTACCCGGGGTCAAGGCGCTACGAGCTGGCGCCGAAGGTTTCGGTGTTGCCGCTGGCAGATGCTGTCTCTGAACTCGCCGCCAACCTCAAGTGAGATGATGCACCACATCGAGATCTATACCGACGGCGCCTGCAGGGGTAACCCGGGGCCCGGCGGCTGGGGCGCCTTGCTGATTTCCGGTGACCAGCGCAAGGATCTGTCTGGTGCCGAAACACAGACCACCAACAATCGCATGGAGATGATGGGCGCCATCGAGGCGCTGCGCGCGCTGAAGCGACCCTCCAAAGTCACGCTCTATACCGACTCCAAATACGTCTGTACGGGGATTGAAGTCTGGCTACCGCAGTGGAAACTGCGGGACTGGCGCACGGCCGATCGCAAGCCGGTCAAGAACATCGATTTGTGGCAGGCGCTGGATGCTGCGCGGCTGCCCCATGAGGTCACCTGGAAGTGGGTGAAGGGGCATTCCGGGGTTGAAGGGAATGAGCATGTGGATCAGCTCGCCAATGCGGCGATTGATGCGATGCTTGCGGTAAACTCGCCGGGATGAGGGAAGTCGCTTGAGACAGGTCGTACTCGATACGGAAACCACCGGGCTCGAGGCCCAGTTGGGGCATCGCATTATCGAGATCGGGTGCGTGGAGATGGTCAATCGACGCGCCACCGGTCGGCATTTCCATGAGTACCTGAATCCGGAGCGGGAGATCGACGCAGGCGCTGCCGCCGTGCATGGCATGACGCTCGACAAGCTGCTCGACAAGCCGAAATTTGCGGAAGTCGCCGAGCGGTTCATGGAGTTTGTCGATGGGGCGGAGCTCGTCATCCACAACGCGCCTTTTGACGTCGGGTTTCTCGACAGTGAACTCAAGCAATGGGCGAAGGTTGCAGGGGCGGAGGCGCTGACCATCCGGGCCCGTTGCCGCGTACTGGACACGCTGGCGCTGGCGCGTGAGATGCACCCTGGCCAGCGCAATGGGCTCGATGCGCTGTGCAAGCGCTACAGCATCGACAATTCGCATCGTGCGCTGCATGGCGCATTGCTGGATGCGCGGATTCTGGCGGATGTCTACCTCGCCATGACGGGTGGGCAGAGTGCGCTGGCGCTGGATGAGGTGGTGCGTGCGGCTGCGCCGGTCAGGGTTGCAGTTCCGGGCGAGGTGACATTGCCTACTGCGCTGCGCGTGGTGAGCGCGAATGCAGACGAATTGGCTGCACATGATGAATTTATGAAGGTGGTGAGTAAGGCCAGCGCTGGCAAGGTGCTGTGGTCTTGACCGCAAAGGACTTTTGCAGTGTCCACCCGCCCGACTTTGGCATGTTTCGCTGGCTAGAGTTCTTTTTCAGAAGTTTCAAGTGCTTCAACGTACATGTTTCGGTAACAGTACGGCAATGTTCCATGGCCAAACTTGAAAGCCTGACAATTCAAGGCGGGCCAACATGGAAATGCACAGCGATTTCTATTTTTTCTCGAGTGCC